>CAZRNC010000317.1:0-4025 GCA_964601285.1 uncultured Thermomicrobiales bacterium
ACAGGGATTCTGTCGTCACCAATAGACGTAGCCGCGCAATTTATTGCGCCCTTGTCTGATCACCGGGGCGTTGGACAGGCGCAATAAATTGCGCGGCTACGTCTATGAGGAATGGTGGCAAATCCCCTGTGGGCTGGTACTCAGGATGACAAGCTAAACAGGCATGTCCAAGCCGAACCTGGAAATAGTGGAACCACGGGCGAATGCAAGTCGCCCCTCCGCGAACATTCGATGACCCTGGGAAAGTTCGACAAGGGGGGTTTGCGTTCGGCAAGAGTTGCCGGTGTGCGTGCTACACTCGGAGTCACTCCTGAATGTCGATCCTGCCCGAGCGGTGGTGACCATGACACAAACATTCGATTCCGATCAGGCACCTCTCCCGGTTCAGTGGGAAGAGCAACTCGAGTCGATCCATGCCATGTCGGTCGAGATTGCCGGGCTGCGCCAAACCAGTGAGGTAATGGATCGAGCGCTCGACTACTCGCTGATGCTGACCGGTTCGGCGTTTGGGTTTGTCGGCCTCAACGAAGAAGGCTCCCGGATGGATGTCGCGGCGATCAAGGGGTTTGCGCCATCCAGCGAGCACTTCTACCAGAATCTGCGCTCAATTCCGGTGCGGCCAAGTGTCTTCGGCATTGTCGTGCTGGAGGGCAGGCCACACATTTCCAACAACGTTAGCGCAGATCAGTACCACGTTGGAACACCAGGTGGACATCCACCGGTCAACACCTTTCTCGGTGTGCCGTTGCAGTTTCGAAATGAAACCATCGGTATGGTCGGGGTCGCCAACCGGGCAAGTGGCTACGACCAGCACCACGAACGCTTGCTCTCCACGTTTGCCAACCAGGTTGCCGTTGCCATTGCCAACGCCCGGATGTATGAACGCCAGCGGGAGATGATCTCCGACCTGCGCCGGCTCTATCTCCAGCTTGATGAGGCGCATGTCGAGGCAATGCTCAACGAGGAACGAACACGGATAGCCGAAGGGTTGCATGACCGGGTGGCCCAGATTCTCTTTTCAATTGGCATTAGCGCCAACGCTGGCGAAAAGCTTGCCGGCGAGGAGACACCGGTTGGCGCAACGTTCGCCCGGATCACCGAACTGGCAAATCGTGGTGTCGATGAGGTTCGCCGGACAGTCTACGACCTGGCTGCCGGTGAGTCGGTTCGCCACGGGTTGGTCGATAATCTGCGCTCGCTTGTCCTCGAGTTTGACGGCAGCGGTCCGACCAGGTTCACACTGGCAGTAGATGGCCGGGAGCGACGCCTGGCCGCTGAGGTCGAGCGCACCTTGATGCAGGTCGCTGCCGAGGCGCTGCTCAATATCCGGCGGCATGCCAACGCACGGGCGACCGTTATCAGTCTCCGCTTCCAGGCAGACCGGGTTGATCTGGCCGTGCAGGATGATGGAGTCGGCCTGCCTGCACCACTGCTGACCGGATACCACGACAATCCAGGACACTTCGGGCTGAGCATGATGGCGCGCCGGCTGGAGGCCGCCGGTGGATCGTTGCAACTGGACAACAGCGACGATGGTGGTCTGCTGATCCGGACGTCGTTACCACTGACCGGAAGGACAGGTTGAGATGACCGCTACGCGCAGTACGGTGCTTCGTGTCGTCTTGATCGACGACCATGAGATTGTCCGCAACGGGTTGCGCTTTGCGCTGGATGGCGAATCGTCGATCCAGATCGTCGGTGAGGCCGAAGATGGACCGGTCGGTATCGGGCTGGTCGAGGGTTGCCGCCCGGATGTCGTGTTGCTGGATGTCCGGCTGCCCTCGATGAGCGGCATTGATGTCTGCGGGATGATTCTCCAGCGGGCGCCGGAAACCCGTGTCGTGATGCTTTCGGCCTTCGGCGATGAGGATCTCGTCTACCAGTCGATTATGGCTGGGGCACGGGGTTACATTCTGAAGGACATTGTCGACTTCGATCTGAAGCGGACGCTGGTATCGGTCGTCCGTGGCGAAACCGTGATCGACCCGCGGCTGGCTTCCGGCTTTTTCGATCGGGTTCGCAACGGCGAGACGACCCCGTCGCATGGGCTTCCACCGCACCAGTTCTCGGTTCTCCGGCTGATGGCTTCGGGGTTTACCAACCGCGAGATTGCCGAGCGGCTCTATCTGACTGAAAATACCGTCAAGGGCTATGTCCAGGAGATTCTGCGCCGGCTTGGCGCCCGCAACCGCCTCGATGCTGTGATGATTGCTATCCGTAGCGGCTGGATTCAGTAGAGATGTCAGAGTTTCTACGTCGTCGGATGGTCATCGGGTTTGCAGCCGGACTCTGGTCTGGCCTTGCGATTCTTTCTGTTCCCAACCCTGGCTGGATGGCCACGATTGTCACGCCGTTCCTCTTTGGCCTATTGTTTGCAAACATTGCTCGCTCCTGGTGGGCGGCTGCATTGCTGCCGATAGCCTATCTGCTCGGTGCTGCGATCGGTAGATTACTGTTCTGGCCGGACACGCAGTTGTCGGCGGCCATGCTGGTTCTGGCTGCGGCGAACTTTGCCATTGGCATTGCGCTGACGACAGGAGTTCTTACTCTCCGTAGACGAGTCAGTCAGATGAGTTGAAAGTCTATGGACCCAGCCCGCCCTCGGTATATTCCGGCCCGGCGAACGTTGATCCCGACGTGGAGGTAGTTGATGGACCTGCGCTACACAGCAGCCGATGAGATGTTCCGGGACCAGGTCAGGACTTGGCTGGCCGAGAACACTCCGCGCGAGTCCCTGAGAACCACTGCCGCGAGGAAGGCATGGCACCGCAAGCTCTACGAAGCCGGCTATCTCGGGATGGGCTGGCCGAAGGAGTACGGTGGTCTCGATGCCCGGCCGGTCGAACAGGCGATTGTTATCGAGGAGATGGCGCGTGCCAACGCACCAGGTTCGATTAACTGGGCGGGCCTGGGACTGGTCGGCCCGACGCTGATCCACCACGGCACCGATGCCCAACGGGAGCGCTATCTCCGTAACATTCTGCTCGGTGATGAGGTTTGGTGCCAGCTCTATTCCGAGCCAAATGCCGGTTCCGACCTGGCGGCGCTCCAGTGTCAGGCGATCCGTGATGATGACGAGTTCATCGTCAACGGTCAGAAGATCTGGACCAGCACCGCTACCGAGGCTGACATGGGTATTCTGCTGGTGCGCACCGACCGGGAAGCGCCAAAGCACCAGGGTATTTCCTATTTGATCGTCGATATGCACCAGCCCGGCGTCGAAGTTCGCCCGTTGAAGCAGATCACCGGTATTGCCGACGAGTTTGCCGAGGTCTTCTTTTCCAACGTCCGCGTGCCAGCCGAGAACCTGATCGGCGAACTCAACACCGGCTGGCGAATTGCCCAGACGACGCTTTCGTATGAGCGCGGTGGCAACACGATGGCGATTGTTGCCCGCTTGCAGCACTCGTTCGACCGGGTTGTCGAGATCATCGAGCAGACCGGCAGGATCGGCGATCCGCTGGTTCGGCAGAAGCTTGGCGAAATCAAGACCGAGATCGAGGTGCTGCGTTATGCAGCACTGCGCATCCTCTCGACCGCCGAGAAAGGTGGCCAACCCGGCCCGGAATCGGCCATTGCAAAGCTGCACTATTCGGAAATCGAAAAACACATGTACACACTGATCCAGGAACTGCTTGGCCCGCACGGCCAGTTGCTGGAGGATGTGCCGTTGCAGTATCAATACGCCCCGGACAGCCCGGAGCATGCTCACGACTCCTGGCCATATCTCTTCCTGAACCCGTTCGCGGCAACGATCTACGCCGGTTCTTCCGAGATCCAGAAGAACATCATCGGCGAACGCGTCCTCGGTCTCCCCAAGGAGGTCCGCGCCGATCGGCTGGTTCGGGCGTAGCGCAGCTCAACTGGGCACTTGCTCCAACTCATTCTGGTTTGGCTTGTACATGCCGGTTTGTCCGTCATCCTGAGTAGTTCGACCAGCGTATCGTGTCATGCGAGAGTTTGGTTCGTATTCGTAGGGGCGTCTTGCATACGCCCGGTTTCACGCCTCGGGGGCCAGACGGGCG
>CAZRNC010000318.1:0-4019 GCA_964601285.1 uncultured Thermomicrobiales bacterium
TGATCAAACTCTGGAACATCGATGTCGTGATCTACGTCGCCGGTGTCATCTTCCTGTTCGGTGCGGTGCGTGCCTTGAAACTGCCGGAAGAGCCGGGCGCACCATCTTGGCAACGCTTCCGGGAGATCAACTGGGCGCCGCAGTCGCTCTCGTTGCCCCGGCTGGCGGGCCTGATCGTTCAAAACCGGGGCGTCGGGACGATGATCCTGCTGGGTGCGATCGCGGTGTCACTCTTCGAGGCGTTCAATACCCTGTTGCCGCTCTATGTTGCCAATGTGCTGCTGACCGACCCGGTCAACGCGGTCTACATCTTTGCGCCGGCCGGGCTGGGCCTGTTAGTCGGCATGTTCCTGGCCCCAAAACTCATCTTCAAATTTGGTGAACGCAAGCTGGCCGCCACGGCGATGCTGATCATGATCAGTTGCATGATGCTGTTCGGCATCATCGATGTTGTTGCGCCGATCCTTGCCCCATTCAGTCCATTGCGCATCGTCGAACTGTTCGGCATTCACCCCAACAACCGCATTCTGGCGGCCTCGATGATCTCGCTGCCGCTGAACTTTGGTTCGACGGTCTGCGGGGCAAGCGTGACCAACTTCATCAACCGGGTGGTTCCGGTCTCCCAGCAAGGGTCGATCTTCGGCTTGCAGGATGTCCAGCGCAACATGCTCTCGCTGGTCAGTGTGCTGGGGTTGGGGTTGATCGCCAGTTGGGTCGGCCCACAAGCGGTCATGATCATCGCCCCGGTCGTTGTCGGTGCGCTGGTGCTCTGGATGTTGCGCTACAGCTACCGCACCATCTCCGACGTCCACATGACCCGCCGCGAGGCCTGGGCCATGTTGCGCAACAACGAAGGTGATGCCACGCCGGAGAGGCCTCTGGAAGAGGAGTCCGAGGAATAAGGTTCGTCAGACAATGGATGCAGCGACGCGGCGCATGGAAACCGGAGGATCCTCCACCGGCAACTCTTCGCCGGCATCCAGAGCATCAGCAACCCAGCCGCTAATTGCATCCTCGGCCATTGCGTACGCTTCATCCTCAGTTTGTCCGCCAGTAACGATGTTGAGTGCCGGGATGGTGGCATAGAAGAACTCATCGTCAGGGCTGTAGTGGACAACAACACCATAGCGATACTCCAGCCGGGATTCGGTGCTGCTCATAGGAGCCTCCTGAACTCTTCGGGGGTCCAACCTGCCTGATCCATGATACTGGAAACAATCCCGGGCTTCAGATCCCCTGTGTGCATTGGGACTGTTACGCGCCCGGCCCTTTCGTGATGACGAAAGTAACGATGACTTCCTGTTTGGCGCGTCCGAAACCATCCGTCACGTTCCAACGCTGCAACGATTTGCCTTGCCGTTACTTGCGGCAGCTTATGGCTCACGAACTCGATTCTTCTCTCGCTACAACTATACGAATGAACCTGATGGGCAATTCTCCATCTAATCATAATCCAACAGAACAGGTTGCTTACTGGTCGACAAACAAAACACCCCGGCCGCTGTGGCCGGGGTGTTTTGCTTGCCTGGGTCAATCAGGATTTCCCTTGAGGATTACTCCTCGGGCATAACCCATTCGACCGTGGCAATGTGGCTTGCGCCAGGGATGACTGCCATGTTGGCAACGTAGATGGTGTCGTCGCCATCGACTGTCAGACCGGTGGAGAAGATCAGACCCTGAGCGATTCCTGCCAGGGTTTCCCGGCTGCCATCTTCGCTGATGCGTGTCAGCGATCCAGCAGCGGTTGCGGGATTCTCTTCGTCAACACCAAGCAGGCCGCCGGCGACAATCTCCAGCACCAGCAGGTTACCTTCGCTGTCGAAGGCAATCGCGCCGATGTTGGTGAAGCCGGTTTCGACCACTTCAGCGTCGCCCTCACCGTCCGCAGGCACCATCCAGATGCGGGCACTGCCGACCGGGAAGGGGAAGCCAGTGAGTTCGCTGACGTAGTAGTTGCCATCCGGACCAACCGCAACGTGCGTCGGGACGGATTCAGACGGAATCTGGGTGCCTTCCGGCAGGCCGAGGAATGGTGGTGCGTCCACCATCTGCGGCGCAAAGACGGCGAGCACAGAGACCACGCCTTCCTGCGTTACCCGCAGCAGCGCGTTCATGCCGGCGTCAACAACGATGAAGTCGTCGCCATCAAGAATCAACGCGTACGGGTTGGCGTCGATCTCGCCACCATCAGGATTTTCGTCTGCTTCATACTGGAGAATGTCCGCGACCGAAGTCAGCGAGCCATCTTCAGCAATCTGGACGAGGTGGCCAAAGAATTCAGCACCTTCGCCAAGTTCTGCACGATCGTCCGGGGTGAAGCCCAGACCGAAGCCGATGACGCCATAGACATCACCCTCTTCAGTTACAACAACGCTGTGCAGGCCGACCGCTTCACCGTCGATGACAACCGACGGGATGCCGTCGATAAAGGTTTCGGCTTCGCCATCAGCGATGCGAGTGATCGAGCCGGAGGTGCCGATGCAGAACTCGAACCCGGCTTCCTCTTCGCCGTTGCCATTGCCGTTGCCGTTGTCGTCACCTTCGCCGTTGTCGCCTTCATCTTCGCCATTTTGGTCGATTGAGGCGGCTCCGTTGTCATCGTCAGTGCCGTTGTCGCCATTGTCGCCGTTGTCGTCACCTTCGCCGTTATCGCCGTCGTCGGTGCCGTTGTCGCCATTGTCGCCGTTATCGTCACCTTCGCCGTTGTCACCGTCGTCGGTGCCGTTATCGCCGTTGTCGTCACCTTCGCCGTTATCGCCATCCTCATCCGGGATCGGGAGCACGACGCAGTTTAGGCCGCCCATGCCGGCATTGGCGACATAGACAGCACCATCAGCGCCAACACTGATGTGGCGCGGCTGGCTGACGTTATCGGTAACCGGGTTCAGAACAACTTCTGGCTCCGGTTCGACAGGTTCGCCCGGGTCTCCACCATTGTCCAGCCCGAGGACCTCGTTGCCGAGCAGGCCAAGGAGCACCTGATGCTCTTCAGCATTGTCCGGGTGGTGCTCGAAGCGTGCGCGCTCGAACCACTGGGTCAGCACGGTGTCGCCGGACGAGTTGGTCTCCATCTCCGCCTGGGAGATCGGATAGCCGAACAGGGCCAGCGATTCGCGGAAGGAGATGCCATCATCGCCGAGGTCAAGGCCATAGCTGGACCAGTAGTCCAGGAAGACCTGAGGAACAGCGAATCCGGTTTCAGCAAAGTAGTTCTCTTCGGAAGGATCGCTGCGCTCGAAGTCGCGCCAGTAGCGATCCTGCATCAGCAGGACTTCATTGCCGAGCCGGCCCAGCAGCACTTCATATTCGGTGCCGGCCAGTGCCGTGTGGTGCTCGAGCCGTTCGCGCTCGAAATACTGAACTGAGTACACATTACCTGAGTCCCAGTTCTCTTCATCAAATGCTTCGGTCTTCGGATAGCCAAAGATCGGCAGTCCACCGTTGGCATTCCAGTATGCAAGGAAGACGCCACAGAGGTTGTGGCCCGTTTCCTCAAAATATTCGCAACCCTCAACCGGATCTGCGGGATCGGTCGACGGCCCTGCCTGCGCGGCAACACTGGCCATACTGGTCAACGCCAGTACCAGTGTCAGCAAGAGCGCCAGCATTCGTCTCATGCATCAATTCCCTTCATCACTGCACATTGCCTCGTGGGATAGGAAACCGATACCTCCCTTCAGGTTGTCGTTTGACGGTGAGGTGGACTACCGGCACAGCCCGATTGCTGCTCAGATCGCCCGTACGAAGACTCCGGAGACACGTTTCTGAAAACACACCACAAGCCAGCTTTTCCGAGATTGAAAAGCTGTGTAAACATGAACTGCGGCTGTTACGACAATGCCCGCGTCGATCCGGAGCGTTATTTCCTTTATAGATGCCAAAACCGGCAGTGTCAATCGTCGAGATACTTATGAATTTCTCAGGAATCTTTAAGAAACGCAATGGTGGTGTTTCTCAATGCGGTAGGTGGTGCATTGCATGCGCACCTGTTCCAACTAATTCGATGTAGGCTCCTTAGA
>CAZRNC010000319.1:0-4013 GCA_964601285.1 uncultured Thermomicrobiales bacterium
GGCGAGCGCTCGATCATCGAGATTACCGACATGAGTATCGGCGAAACGCTGGGGTTCTTCACCAGTTTGACGGCGAACTGGCTCAACGAGCGCGAACAACTCATCGCACGCCAGGTACTCAAGGAGATCACCGAACGTCTTGGTTTCCTGAACGATGTCGGACTTGACTACCTGACGCTCAATCGATCGGCAACCACGCTCTCCGGCGGAGAGGCGCAGCGTATCCGGCTGGCAACCCAGATTGGCAGCAGATTGATGGGCGTACTCTACGTGCTGGATGAGCCATCAATCGGCCTGCACCATCGTGACAATGCCCGGTTGATCCACACACTGGAACGGCTCCGCGATCTGGGCAACACTGTGCTGGTTGTCGAGCACGACGAAGAGACGATGCGGGCAGCGAACTGGATTATCGACATCGGTCCTGGTGCGGGTGAGCACGGCGGCTACATCGTTGCAGAGGGTGGATTCGAAGACATCCTGCGTGCGCCGGAGTCGATCACCGGGCAGTATCTGACCGGAACGCGGAAAATCCCCGTTCCGGACGTGCGCCGCACCGGGAATGGCAAGGCGCTCGTGCTCAAGGGCGCTCGCGAAAACAACCTTGCCAATGTCGATGTCGAGTTCCCGCTCGGAACGCTGATCTGCGTGACCGGGGTTTCCGGCTCCGGCAAGAGTTCGCTGATTACCGACACGCTGTACCGGCGCGCGGCCCAGGCGCTTTATCGCGCCAAGGACAAGCCGGGCGCACACGATGCTCTGCTCGGACTGGAAGAGATCGACAAGGTCATCGACATCGACCAAAGTCCAATTGGCCGGACTCCCCGCTCGAATCCTGCTACCTACACCGGCGCGTTCACCTACATCCGCGACCTGTTCGCATCAATGCCCGAAGCCAAGGCCCGTGGATACAAGCCGGGACGCTTCTCCTTCAACGTCAAGGGAGGCCGCTGCGAAGCCTGCACCGGCGACGGCATCATCAAGATCGAGATGCAGTTCCTGCCGGATGTCTATGTGCCCTGCGAGGTCTGCGGCGGGAAACGCTACAACGATGAGGCACTGGAGATTCGTTTCCGTGGGCACACCATCGCCGACGTGTTGAGCATGACCGTTGAAGAAGCTCTTGAGGTCTTCGAGAACATTCCGCGTATCCATCGGAAACTTGAAACGCTGCATGATGTTGGCCTCGGCTACGTCCGTCTCGGTCAACCCGCGACCCAGCTTTCCGGCGGCGAAGCGCAGCGGATCAAACTCGCGAGCGAACTGAGCCGGCGAGCAACTGGCAAAACGCTCTACATCCTTGATGAACCGACAAC
This sequence comes from uncultured Thermomicrobiales bacterium, assembly GCA_964601285.1. GTDB lineage: Bacteria > Chloroflexota > Chloroflexia > Thermomicrobiales > CFX8 > CAYWXR01. The sequence continues at coordinate 1,317 of CAZRNC010000319.1, forward strand.
CGGACTCCACTTCGCAGACATCGAGAAGCTGCTCGGCGTGCTCCAGCGGCTGGCCGATGCCGGCAACACGATTGTCGTTATCGAACACAATCTGGACGTCATCCAGGCGGCAGACTGGCTGGTCGATCTCGGGCCGGAAGGCGGAAACAAGGGTGGCAGGATCATCGCTACCGGCACGCCTGAAGAGGTCGCACTGAACGATGAATCCCACACTGGTCTGGCCCTGCGTTCGCTCCAGCGCGAGGTCGCTATAGCAGCAGATTAGTCGCCGGCTTCGTCGAGCGTGACAGGCTGTCCATTCTGGTATGAAGATTGCCCTGCTGCTATCATATTCTGGGCGAGACGATCAGAATGTGTTTGTTTGTTGAAGTAGTCTGACGTATCGAGCTTGGTGGCAGGCATGGTGACTCAAACGGAGCCGCTCCAACGTAGCCCTATTCAACGGCCGGTTCTGGTGCTGAACCAGAACTACGAGCCGATCAATGTCTGCACGCTTCGACGCGCAATCGTTCTGGTGATCCGCGAAAAGGCCGAGATGATCGAGGTCTATCCGGTTCCGCTCTATGCCACCACCATATTCTATGATGCTCCAAGTGTTATCCGGCTGTACCAGTTGATTCGACGGCCGCGGCCGCGGGTGAAACTGACCCGGCGGGAAGTCTTTGTCCGCGACAGGTACACTTGCCAGTATTGTGGAATCAGCCACGGAGACCTCACGCTGGATCACGTCGTGCCGCGGTCACGTGGTGGCCCGCACACCTGGGAGAATCTCGTAACTGCTTGCCGCGCCTGCAATCATCGTAAAGGCGGCAAGTCGGTGAAGGAGGCGAGAATGACCTTGCTACAGGCACCGATTGAACCGAGAGCCGGAGCCTACTATGCGATTGAACGTCGACTTCATACTTCGACGCTCGATACATGGTTGAAATTTCTGCCTGGTCTCGATCCAACCAGCCTGTCGCTGGGAAGCTCGTCTGATTAGCGGCTTGACGCGCCACCAGGCGCAGCAATGCCGCGAACGCCCCCTGCGGGGCGTTTTTCATTTCTGTGAACCAGACACAATATGGTGAGGAAAGGAACTACGATGCTCGACCTGAACCTGATCCGGGAGAAGCCCGACTTCGTCAAGGCAGAAATCGCAAAGCTCAATGACACCGCGCCGATTGACGAGATTCTGGCGGCCGATGTACGCCGCCGTGAACTCCTCACCGAGTCCGAAACGTTGAAAGCGGAACGCAACGCCGGCTCAAAAGAGACCGGCAAGAAAGCCGCCGGAGAAGAGCGCGACACCCACATTGCCAGGATGCGTGAGCTTGGCGACCGGATTGCAGGTCTCGACAAACAGATCTCCGAAGTTGATCTGGAGTTACGCAGCCTGCAACTGGTCGTGCCGAACCTCCCTCATCCCGACGTGCCAGTCGGTGCAGACGAATCCGAAAACGTCATTACAGCCACCTGGGGAACGCCCCGCGAGTTTGATTTCCAACCGAAACCACACTGGGAACTCGGCGAAGCACTGGGAATCATCGATTTTGAACGTGGTATCAAGGTATCCGGCTCCCGCTTCTACATGCTCCGTGGTGCCGGCGCACGCCTGCAACGAGCACTCATCACCTGGATGCTCGATATGCACACGGTGGACCACGACTATTCCGAGGTCTATCCGCCCTACCTGGTGCGTGACGAAGCTCTCATCGGCGCCGGCAACCTGCCGAAGTTCGCTGACAACCAGTATCGCGACGAATCTTCGGGCCTCTGGATGATCCCGACCGCCGAAGTGCCAGTCACCAACATGTATTCCCAGGAGATCCTCGACGGCAGCCAGCTACCGATCCACCACGTCGCCTATTCTGCCTGCTTCCGGCGCGAGCAGCTTAGCTCCGGCCGTGATGTACGCGGCATCAAGCGCGGCCACCAGTTCGACAAGGTGGAAATGGTCAAGTTCTGCACTCCCGAGACGTCGGTTGAGGAGCACGAAACCCTCATTCGCGATGCAGCGAATGTGTTGGAAGCGTTGAACATCCCCTACCACCGATTGCAGATGTGCACCGGTGACCTCTCGTTCGTGGCGATGAACAAGGTTGATCTCGAAGCGTGGGCGCCAGGCGTCGACGAGTGGTTGGAAGTTTCATCCTGCGCCAACTTCGGCGACTTCCAGGCGCGTCGAGCAAACATCCGCTACCGGCCGGGCGAAGGTCAGCGTCCGCGTTTCGTCCACACCTTGAACGGTTCAGGGCTTGCCCTGCCCCGAACGATGATCGCGATCATGGAGAACTACCAGCAGGAAGACGGCACGATCGAAGTACCGGAAGTGCTGCAACCGTATATGCGGGGACAAACGGTGATTTCCGGGGCGTAGACGTATGGAAATTCCGGCGCAAACAGCGTACTATTAGATGCTGTGTGCGCCGCCTGGAGAGGTGGCCGAGTGGTTGAAGGCGGCTGTCTTGAAAACAGTTGAGGTGTAACAGCCTCCGGGGGTTCGAATCCCTCCCTCTCCGCCGGGTTAACGCGCAAACAGGGGAAGGTGCCAGAGAGGCCGAATGGGGCCGCCTGCTAAGCGGTTAAGGGTTGTAAAGATCCTTCGAGGGTTCGAATCCCTCCCTTCCCGCACCATAGCTCCGGTCAAATGACCGGAGCTTTTGCATTGCTGAATCCTGTCAATCCGAATAGTCTGTCTACCAAAAATCGGCATTC
>CAZRNC010000320.1:0-4012 GCA_964601285.1 uncultured Thermomicrobiales bacterium
CCGTACTTGTCGGTCACCGTGCAGGTGATCGTATGCGTTCCGATGCTGAAGAATGTCCCCGACGGTGGTGTGCAAACCACGGTCGGGTTCTCGTCGATCTGACTGCTGACATTCGGAGCAAACGTCACCGCCGTACCGTCCGGGTTGGTCGTCGGGATAACGCTGCCCGGTGTCGCACTGAACGTTGGAGCCAGACTCTGCGCCGGCTGGATCGTCACGGTAAACGTGCGTGCCACCGTCCGACCGAAGTCGTCAGCCTCACTGGTACAGGTCACTGGTGTCGTTCCCAAAGGGAAGAGTGTTCCCGAAAGCGGCTCGCAGGTCACATCCAGCGGATCGCCGTTGAAATCCTCCGCCTCGGGATCATCGAACTCAACGACCAGTCCGGACGGCGAAGCCGATGTTCTGGTGATATTGCCAGGCTGCTCCATCGTCGGAGCGTCCGGAATCTCGACGGTGATCGTGAAAGCTGTCGACTGGTTGTAATCGCCGGTCGTATTCTCGGTCGTGCAGATTACATTGTGATCGCCAAGGCCTAACCAGGTGTCCTCAGCCGGCGTGCAGGAGAAGTCGATCTCCTCGCCATCCCAGTCGAGTGCTTCGATATCGGAATAGTCAGCCTGCCAACCGTCCGCCTGGGTTGCTTCCCTCGTCGCATCTGTTCCGGTGATCGATGCAAATCGCACCTCGACCGCTCCAGCATCGCAACGCTCGCCCTGGGGCCGAGCGAAGCCACGCTGGTCCACGTCAGGATCGTTGATACCGTCACAGGCATCGGCCTGCAACGCACCAATTGCCGGGCTGTTCGGCCCTGGCAGTATCGTCAGTGTTGGCCCGCCATTGTCGGTCAACGGTCCAAGATCAAGGTCATCGGATGTAGCGCCCGGGCAACCGCTACCAGACCTCGAGAAGTTGCCACCGGCATTGAACGTGAAACCAGTACAGTTATCGTCAATGATCGTCTGCCTTACTGAAACATAACCACTGTCAAACTCCGCGTATAGTCCATCACCTGGCAGGTCCGGCGAGTTTCCGGCAATCGTGCTATTGACAATTTGCGACGTTGTTTCTCCCGAGAAGTAAATGCCAGCGTAGGTGCTCGAAATATTGTTGGCGACCGTCACGTTGACGAGATGCATCTCACCCGCGGCACCATGCACACGGATCCCGCCACCGCCGCCGGCACCAGTCGCGGTGTTGCCGGCAATGGTGCTGTTATAGATATTCAGCGTACCTTCACTGTAGATGCCGCCGCCCTGGCTTGCTTCCGAATCCATAACGGCAACCCGGTCAAGGGTCAGTGTGTGCCCGGTTGCAAGGTAAATTCCTCCGCCAGAGTTCGGATCCTTGCCATTGATCACGGTCAGGTCGTTGATGGTGACATTGATTGGTCCGGAAATCCCAAAGCCAATAGTGAAGGCTCGGGCAGCCCCGTTTCCGTTGACAACAATCGGTGTATCGTCGACATTCGGACCGTCGATGGTCATGCTCCGGTTGACGTTGATCGTCGATGAAAGCACGATCACATAGTTGTCGCCGACGGTAGTAACGCCATCGTCCATGTCGAACGTGATTTCCCCGCCTGGCGCAACACCACCAACGGCCTGGCGCAGTGAGGATGGACCGTCATTGTTGGTATTGCGGACGACGATGGGTAGTCCCGGAGCCAAACCGGAAGCGACCGCCCCGGCATCGCAAAGATGCCCTGGATTCGCCTGCCGCTCCACCCCGCGCTGATCGAACTCCTCTAGCGTCAGGCAGGTCCCCGCAAACACGTGGGCAATCGCCCGCGAACCCGGCAGCAACATAAACGTTTGGGTTGGTCCGCCGTGGTCCCCTAACTCCGATAGCATCGGGTCATACCCGACCTCGGTGTTGGTGCCAGGACCTGAACTGCAATTCAGGAACGTCACGACATTGTAGGAACCGGAACCAAATGAATTCGCCCCACAACTGTCGGTAACGATGGACGCCTGGAGCGTTGCATCAACATTGCCAGCATCGACAAATAGCCCGACTGCTCCACCATTCCCGGCAATGGTACTGCTGGTGATGACGAGCTTCCCGCGCTCTGCGTTGATCGCCCCCGAGGTTTGGGCAGAACCCTGAGTAATTGTGCTGTTGATGATCGTTGTCTCAATCCCGGTCGCCAAAGCATGGTTGGTAGTGCTGATCGAGCCACCACGCTGTACCGCTGTATTGGCCAGCAGTGTGGAATTAATGACGGTCAACTCTCCATTGTTGAAAATTCCGCCACCGACGCCCGTGACATGATTCCGTGTGATTGTGCTGTTAGCAACTGCCAGGATTCCGCCATTGTAGATACCACCACCTTGTCCATCCTGCCCTCCAATACCACCGTCGCTGATGACCAGGCCGTCAAGAGTTGCTTCGACACCGTCAGCGACTTCGAAGACCCGGAATGAGGAGGAATCCGGCACATTGCCCGGCACTGTCAATACTGTACGACCCCGGACCTCGATCGGCGTAAGGTCCAGGTTTGGCCCCTGGATTGTCAGGTTCTTGTCGATGGTAAGTTGCCCGCTAGTGAGCTGGATGACGAAATTACCGTCCACGATGTTGCGGTCGGACCCGTCCGTGTCAGTGATATTGAAGGCGATCGACTCCCCGCTTGGAGCTGCGGCGATTGCCTGGCGCAGCGTAATGAGCGCTTCGTTGGTTGGAGTGGGATCGGCAGTTGAAGTGACGACAATCGGGTTGTTGGGGTTTTGGTCGTAGATTGAGCGCTCCACTGCGCCGATGTCACAGTGAGTGCCCTGTGGCCGGCCGACACTACGCTGGTCGGATCCGGAGCAGAGGGCAGTTTCGGAGGTGGGAATCTTGTTCAGCGCCGGGCTGGTGGCTGCCGGCAGCATCGTCTGGGTCGGCCCGCCGTTGTTGCCCAGCGGACCAAGTTGCGGATCGGCATCGTGCAGGTTTCCGTTTCCGGCCCCGAAGCAACCCGTTCCATTCGTCAGATTGAAGCTACCCGTAATGGTGGCTATGTTGCAAACTGCACCTGGTGTTGGGCCGGTTACGATCGAACCCTCCATGGTGACAGAACCAGCGTTGACAAAGACGGCGTCGCCCTGGGCGGCACTGTTCCCTGCAATCGTGCTCGCCCTGATCGTAAGGGAGGCCTCTGAGGAGTAGACGCCGCCACCAGAGTTACCGGACGTGTTGCCTTGGATTGTGCTGTTGCTGGTGATCAGGCTGCCAGAATTCCATATGGCCCCGCCACCACCGGCCGCAGCGTGATTGGCATAAATCGTGCTGGACGTCACCGTTAAGGATGTGCCTGCGTTCAGGATGCCCCCACCGGAAAGGTCCGCATTGTTGTGGCGGATTGTGCTCTCAATGATCTCCACCTGGGCTGCGTTGATGATGTTTATGGCTCCGCCATTTGTTTCCGCATAGTTGTGTTCAAGCGTGCTCCTGATGATCGTCAGCGTCGCACCGTCGACGAGAATGGCACCACCCAGTGGGTCATAGGATGACCCCACGGCTCTTCCGTGACTGATGGTCAGGCCGTTGAGGATAACGTTTCCGCCGGCAAGGATAGTGAAAATCCGGAAATCGTTGACTGTGGTATTGCGACGGACCGTCACGTCACCTATGCCTTGACCGCGGATCTCGACTTGCTTGTTGATCGGGTCAAGCGACGTTGTGAGGACGACATCAGTAACACCGCTGGCAAAGGTGATCAGCGCACAATCCGCTGCAAGCGCCTCGCGTAATGATCCCTCGTCGTCGTTCGCTCCGGTTGTTACAACACAGGGATCGCCTTGTGCCATCACCAACGGTATTTGCACCGGCACCAGTGGCGCAATTGCCGCGACGATCAGCGCAAATGCGATGAGAAAGGACACCGGACGGGAAGAAGGAGATGACCCACGCATGACAAAACCTCCAGCGAACGACGGCTTTTTGAGTTGTTTGCAGTCACCACTTATAGCATAAGCAAAGGCCCATGTGCCATAGGAATTCGTCCGAATTTCAGGGGTTGTTTAGC
>CAZRNC010000321.1:0-4008 GCA_964601285.1 uncultured Thermomicrobiales bacterium
GAACGCATCACATCGACCGTGAACGACCGGCTGAGCACCACCAGCGGAACCCATATCTGGATCAGATGGAGATGGGCAAAGACGACCCAGAGGACATTCTCGACAATCCGGTCGCCGGCAATGTCCAGCACAGCACCAAGCCGGCTGGTCGAACCACGGCGTCTGGCGACCCAACCATCCACGCCATCGCCGGCGAAGACGACAGCAATAATAAATCCGGCCAGCACAACAAGGATGAAGCTGCCGGAATATATCATGGCGATGGCACCGAAGAGCACACCAACCCGCCCGACGGTGATCAGATTTGCCATGTGCCCCCTGTGTGGACTCGAGCTATCCAACCATCTCAATCCCGTTGAGTATAGCAATCAGCGGTTCCCGGTTCTACCGTCACCCCTAACTTGTCCCTATCCTCCCCGTCATCTCGACTGGAGCGCGGCGTTCCCCCCGTCATCTCGACTGGAGCGTAGCATCCTCCCCGTCATCTCGACTGGAGCGCAGCGGAATGGAGAGATCTCGACACGGATCTAGCGGCAGTGTTCGGCGTACTGACGAACGGGATCCTGCAAACGTCCGTCCACAAGGATCTGCACCCGGTCAAATTGGCCGGACGAGATCTCTCCGTTCCACTGCGCTCCAGTCGAGATGACGAAAGAGGGAGCGCCCCAGTCGAGATGATGGGAAGTGAAGCCAGGATCCAGGCGGGGTGACGAAGGAGAGGGCGCTACCCGTTGATAATCCGCCAGAGGGCGATGGCGGCCGTGAGCTGGACCATCGGGGTGATGGCGACCAGCAGGCGGGCGGCGACCCGGTCGAAACGGATCACCAGCGTCGCCAGTGCTGCATTGATCACCAGCACAGAAACGGCAAGCAGTGGCAACGTCCAGATCGCGGCCCGTCCACCAGTGCGCACCACCTCACCATCGGCATTCCAGTGCAACGGAACACGCTCCGGCAGGAAATCGACTTCGTTGAACGTATACGCCAGCAACAACACCGGGATAATCACCCCGACCGCAACCAGCGTCGAAGCCACCCGGTCGGTCAGCAACAGGTTGCGGTAAAGGCTAACGCTCTCATTTATCGACGACATCGCACCAGACCGGCGCACTGAGCGTGGAGAAGCTGGCTGCTCGGCTTCGACCGGGCCGGTAACACCGGATTGTTGCACCAGCAATCCACCCGATCGCCGGCGCTCCAGCTCCTGGATGAACAGCACCGGACGCTCCGGGGAGATCGCGAAGACCGCAGCCGGAGTGGTGATGCGAACCCGCCGGCTGGGCGGAACGGTTGCCCAGGAGTGCCAGGTTCCCTCACGGGTGCGGATCGTCGACACCCGATACCCGGGCCAGTACGGCTCACGTTGCGGCAGATCAAACCGGTCGCGCAATTGATAGGTGATCGCAAGCATGTCACTGTACGGAATCCGCCGCAGGGTTCGACGGTGTTCGATAATGAGTTGATCCTCACCGAGGACGTAGCGGATAGAGGTCAACCCGCGGATCATGGTCCATACCCGGATCGCCATGCCGATCGCACCGGCCATCAGCAGCAGCCAGACAACCCGCGAACGGCCGTCATCCTGGATCGTCAGGAGCAGCGAGAGCAACGCGATGAGCAACAGCCCGGCAATGAACAGATGACCGATCAGCCGGCCATACCCGGCCGCCGGTCGCCAGATGCCACGACCGAGCACCAGGCTATCGCCGGCTGGCTCGCCGTTCCATGCATCATGCAGTGTCTGGCCCGCCTGCCGGCCTTCCATCGCCCCGCATTTCTTTCCATCAACGAACGTCCGGTATTCGATCCTGAGTATAGACCGGTACGAAGAAGGGGGAGAGCAGCAGCTCTCCCCCGGGTTTGAAGCAAGATTGTCATCCTGATTGATGGACGACCTATCTGGAACGCATTGCTATCCCTGGGTTTGCGATGGCAACGTCACATCGGTATCGATATCGGCGTTGTCCAACAGATCCTGCACCCAGCGGGAGAACACGACGTTGCGTTCCTGGTTTAGCGCATCGACCGTCAACGGCCGATCCTCATCGAAGTCGATCATCCGGATGATGTGCCAGCCGAATTGCGATTGCACCGGCTCGGACGTTTCACCCGGTTCCAGCTCAAACGCCGCTGCCGAGAACTCGTCAACATAGGTGTTTGGCGTGCCCCATCCCAGATCGCCGCCGCGGGCCGCGCTTTGGGTATCGACACTCACCTCGCTGGCCAGGTCCTCGAACTCCTCGTCCTCAAGCCGGTTCATCACTTCCTGGGCGGCCTCTTCGGTCGCGACCAGAATGTGGGCGAGATGGGCTTGTGGCGCACGGGGTTCAACGCCTGCCGAAAGCTGTTCCTGCGCTCGCTGGCGTGCCAGCGCTGGCTCGACAATCAACCGCTCGAAATCACCGCGGCTCATGCCGGATGGTTCCAGGAAGTTGGTGTAGAGCGCGTCGTAGTTCGCCAGTGCCGAGAGCCGGGCATCGTCCGGGCTGATCGTCGCCGTTGGCGAAGGCGTTTCAGTTGGTTCGTCCGTCTCCTCAGCCACCGGCGTCTCTTCCGCGACCGGAGTTCCGGTCGGGTCACCCTCGGCCTCAGCATCTTCCGACTCGACCGTTTGCTGAACAAACGAAGTCGACAGCGCCTCCACCGTCTGGGTAATCTGCACCTCAAACGCTTCGGTCGTGGCAGTTGCCCAGACCAGCGCTGTCGGATCAACCACCAGTGTTGGCGACGGTTCGCCCAACGGTGCGGGAGCGAGAATCTGGAGCGCAAACTCCGAGATTTCGGCATCGTTGATCATGATCCCGAGCGATGTGAGATTATCGACAATCAGCCGATCCTCAATCATCATCTCGACCGTTTCCGGATGAGGATTGACCCGGTTGTTTTCCAGATCATTCAACTCGATCTGCAGCTGCTCAATCGTCGCCTGCAACTGCGGTCCGGTTTCCGCCTGGGCGCCCTGCAATTGCTGGGCGACGCGGGCGATCTCCTGGCGCACCAGATACTGACGCAGCTTGATGTAGTCGACCTGGCGGATTTCGGAACCGTTTACTTCGGCGATCGTCTGGCGTGGGAACCAGTAGTACTGGTAGACCGCACCGATCACCAGCGCCAGGATGACGACAACAGCAGCCGCTCCGGTAAGCACGAGCAGGATCTGCCGTTGGCGATGCTCCTGCTCACGCCGGGTCATGTGGCGTTGCGATGTTGCCGACCCCATACCGAGCCGGTTGCGTAATCGATCTAACATACGATGTAACCTGCCCCCAGGTGGGTGGACCCGGGATCGTGCCTGCCGGCTACGTTGAACGCGCCCACTGGCACGACCCGTGGGGCCGTACTATGCGTCGGAACCCTCCGCTGCCGGTGGTGCGTCCTGGCGAGGAGCCGACGGTCGCGGTCCATCCTGGTCGAAGCGACGCGGGCCACGGTCGAAACCACCCGGTCGAGGGCCACGGTCGCGGTCGCGGCCACCACGGCCACCACGCTCACGGCCATCGCGCACACCTTCGGTGAATGGCAGCAGGCCGAGATGCCGGGCGCGCTTGATGGCGATTGCCAGCGAGCGCTGGTGCTTGGCACTGGTGCTGACACGCCGGCGCGGCTCGATCTTGCCGCGGTCGGAGATGAAGCGCCGCAGCACGGCGACATCCTTGTAATCAACGTGAACGATACCTTCGCCGGTCAGCGGGTCCATTCGCCGGCGAGCGAACGAGCGGCCACCGCCGCTGCTGCTACCACCACTGCCAAAACGGCGAGGTGGCCTGCCACCGGGTCGTCCGCCGGGGCCACCGGCACCGCGTCGATCTTCTGACATATTCGTTACTCCCTGTCTCAACTAGGCTGATGTGCTCTGTATGTCTCTAGAATGGAACGTCGTCAAAATCGTCGAAGTCATCCTTCTCGGGACGGCGTTCCTGTTGTTGCTGTGGTGCTTGTTGCTGTCCACCACCGCGCTGTTCGTAACCACCGGATTGACGTGGTTGATAGTCACCACCCCCGCCGCCA
>CAZRNC010000322.1:0-3949 GCA_964601285.1 uncultured Thermomicrobiales bacterium
TCAATCCGGGCACTCGGGATGAGGTCGTTCATCCGGTTCAGGCAGCGCAACACCGTGCTCTTGCCGCAACCGGATGGGCCGATGAGCGCGGTGATCTGGTTTTCCGGAAACTCGAGGTTCACGTCGCGGACGGCGTGAAATGTCCCGTAGTAAATGGCGAGATCGCGGGTCAGGAGTACCGGCGCGGTATCTGTTGTCTCGGTTCGTGGTGAGCGTGTTTCCGGTCGAAGCGATCGGGTGGCCATTACCAGGTCCTTTCGGTCTTGCGCCGGATGATGACGGCGATGAGATTCATCGTGAGCAGGATGGTGAGCAGCACGAGAATGCCGGCTGAAGCCAGGTTGTGGAACGTCGCCCGGGGTTCGGTGGTCCAGTAGAAGATCTGGATTGGCATGACGGTGAATACATCGCGGATGCCGGATGGGTCGAATGCGATGTAGGTGAAGGCACCAATGGTGATTAGCGGCGCGGTTTCGCCAATAGCACGGGACATCGCCAGAATCGTGCCTGTCATGATGCCGGGCATCGCCGCCGGCAGAACATGGCTGCGGGTCGTCTCCCAGCGAGTTGCGCCGAGTGCCAGTGCTGCCTGGCGTTGCGAGGAAGGAACCGCCCGGATCGCCTCGCGAGCGGCGACGATGATGACCGGTAGGCTGAGCAGCGTCATCGTCAGCGCGCCGGCAATGACTGTGCGCCCTCCGGTGAGACCTCCAAATGCCCGGACAAATATCGTTAGTGCCAACAGTCCGTAGATGATCGATGGCACGCCGGCGAGGTTGGCGATGTTGGTCTCAATGGTCTTCCCCAGCCAACCCTTTGCGCCGTACTCCTCAAGATAGACTGCCGCCGCGCTGCCGATCGGGAAGGAGAGGGCGGCGGTGATACCGATAATCAGCAGGCTACCGATCAACGGCGAGCGGAAACCATTCAGCTCCGGATAGCGTGACGGGAAGTTGGTCAGGAAGCTCCAGTTCACCCAGGAGAAGAATCGGAACTCGGCCTCGGGATGTGCTTCGAGTGCTTCCTGCTTGATGCCGTTATGGTTGAACAGTCCTTCCCAGAGCTGCCAGGTCTGGACAACGTGCGGCTGGGTGCGGTCGCCAACTTGCCGCTCCTCGACAGCCGCCCAGGTGAAGGCCGAGCCGACTGTATCGAAGAGCAATGCCCCGAGTGCCAGCACTCCGGTGAGCGTTGCCACCAGGCAGGCATAGCGGAACATCGTCCCGCGGCGCTTGCGTGCCACCAGCCGGTTGTTGAATAGCGTCTGGTCGGTGTTGCCCGAAGGTAGCGCACTCATTCGTACACCTCCCGGAAGCGATTGACGACAATCCGGCTGAGAATGTTCAGGATCAATGTCATGGCGAACAGGGTGACTCCGACGGCAAAGATGGTGCTGTATTCGATCGTGCCGCGTGGAGTATCGCCAAGACTGACCTGGACGATGTAGGCAGTCATCGTTTGCATTCCCTGGAGCGGGTTGAAGATCAGTTCGGGAGCGTTGCCGGCAGCGATGGCGACGATCATCGTCTCTCCGACGGCCCGGGACATAGCCAGAATGAACGAGGCGATGATGCCGGAGAGTGCGGCCGGCAGGGTGACACCGATGATTTTCTCCATATCGGTCGCTCCCACCGCCGAGGCAGCGTCCCTCAGGCTACCCGGCACGGCCGAAATCGCATCCTCACTGAGCGAGGCAACCAGCGGCACAATCATGATGCCCATCGCGATTCCGGCAGACAGCGCGTTGAACACCTGCATACCGGGGATGAACTGTCGCAAGAGCGGAGTGATGAAGAGCAACGCGAAATAACCGTAGACAACGGTCGGGATGCCGGCCAGGATTTCGAGCGTTGGCTTGAGTATGGCGCGGACCCGCTTTGGCGCGTATTCGGAAAGGTAGATCGCCGCGCCAAGACCGAGCGGTATGGCAACCAGCAGGGAGATAGCTGCAATAAGCATCGTGGCATTGAGCAGTGGCAGGATGCCGAAATGGGCGCTCGAAAAGAGTGGTGTCCAACGCGTTCCGGTGAAGAACTCGATTAACGAGACCTCACGGAAGAACATGAAACTCTCGGTAATCAACACCCAGACGATGCCGAAGGTGGTGACAATCGAGATCAATGCCGCCGCAAACAGCAGTGAGTACACACCCCGGTCACGGAGTGCTCGTGCGCTGGTCGAACTGGCGCGTAGTTGCTCAGCGACATTCTCGCTGTTGGTGATGGAGTGCTCTCCACCGGTCATGGCTGTTCCTCCTCAAACAGGAGTTCTTCCAGCGTAGTCCCCGAGCTTGATTCGCGGTCGGTGAACACCGAACCGGTACGCCCTTCAAGCACGCGATTGAGGAAGATGGCGTTGATATCGGCCGGGAACGGGATGTAGCCAACATCGCTCACAATCGGCCGTCCCTCTTCGAGAATGAACCGCATGAACGCTTGACCTTCGTCGAGGGTTGCAGTGTCTGCATCCAGGTACATGAAGATCGGCCGGGAGAGCGGCTGATAGGTTCCGTCGGCAATCGTTTCCTCGCTGGGGGCGACACAACCGTCGCCATTGTCGACCGCCAGCAGTTTCAGCCGGCTCTGGTTTTCAACGTAGTAGGCAAATCCAAAGAACCCAAGTGCGCTGCGATCGCCGGCGACACCCTGGATCAGGATGTTGTCATCCTCGGAGCCGGTGAAATCGCCCCGGCTGTAGCCTGCTTCGCCAGTGATGACCTCGGTGAAGTATTCAAAAGTACCTGAATCGGTTCCGGGTCCGTAGAGTGTAAGCGGCAGGTCGGGGAATGCGGGATCAACGTCTTGCCAGGAAGTAACGGTCCGTTCGGCGGCAGGCTCCCAGATGCGTCGCAACTGGTCGACAGTCAGGCAATCAACCCAGTCGTTCTCCGGGTTCACCAGTACCGAAAGGCCATCGAAAGCAACCGGCACCTCAATGAAGGCGTAGCCGTTGTCGGCACAGTGCTCCTCTTCGATGGCCTTTACCGGGCGGGATGCGTTGGCGATATCCGATTGACCGTCGCAAAACTTGGTGAATCCGCCGCCGGTGCCGGAGATGCCTACCGGAACCTGGACGTTGGTTGCCAGATAGCCGAATTCCTCGGCCATCGCCTGGGCGACCGGATAGACGGTGGATGAGCCATCCATAATGATGCGGCCGGAAAGGTGCGACAAGCTGGCGTCGCCGGCTGGTGGAGAGACCACGCCGGAGCAGCCGGTGACCAGCAACAGGACTGCCAACAAAGGCAGCAATCGCCGGTGGTTGTACTTTGCGTGTTGCAGCGGTTGACTCCCCTGTTTCAACCTGCGGCGACTGTTCGTTACGGCAACGTGAACGCCGTGTTAATCATGCTGGCGGAGTGTGTGCGATTTGTTAGAGAATTGTTATCGCTTCATAACAAAGCGTTACGCAGTGCAACAGGGTGCCGGGTCGGTTAGCATTGCTTGAACAACCGCAGATGCGGCCGTCCGGAGTCGGTGGCCGGTGAAGGGAGAATCGGTATGGGGCTGATGGACGGTAAGAAGTGTCTGATTATGGGTGTTGCCAACCAGCGCTCGATTGCCTGGGGCATTGCCCAGGCGTTGCACCGTGAGGGCGCACAGCTCGCCTTTACCTCGGTGCCGGATGAGCGCATGCAGCGCAACCTGGCAAAACTGACCAGCCAACTTGAGGGCCACGAATCGATGCCGATCATCTCCTGCGACGTGCAGGACAGCGAGCAAATCGCGGCGTTGTTCAATGAACTCAAGGAGACCTGGGGCAGCCTTGATGTCTTCGTTCATTCGGTTGCGTTTGCCAAGCAGGAGGATCTGACCGGTTCGTTCAGTGAGATCTCCTGGGAAGGCTACGCGCTGGCGCACCATGTTTCGGCCTATTCGCTCATCGAAACCAGCAAATATGCCAAGCCGCTGCTCGATGCGGCCGGCGGTGGCAGCATCCTGACCCTCTC
>CAZRNC010000323.1:0-3939 GCA_964601285.1 uncultured Thermomicrobiales bacterium
GCAGCGGACTGGCCAGCATCGATTCGATCAGGTCGAACAGTAGCTCGCCATCGGCTTGCACCTGCTCGCGGTTGGCCGCGTCGCGATACTGGTGGATGTCGGCTCCAGCACAAAAGACACGTCCCTCGCCGGCGATGACTACTGCCCGCGCACCGGGTTCACCGGTCGCACGGTTGAGGCCATCCTGCAGTGCAGCGATCATCTCCCGAGAGAGCGGATTGCGCTTGTCCGGCCGGTTGAGGGTGAGCCAGACGGCGTTGCCCCGGCGCTCGTAACGGACGAAATCTGTCATTGGGCCAGGTTCCTGTCTGCTACACCCGGAAGACACCAAACTTCGATTCGGTGATCGGGGCGTTCAAGGTCGTTTCGAGCGCCAGCCCAAGGACGGTACGCGTCGAACGCGGATCAATGACCCCGTCGTCCCAGAGCCGGGCGGTCGAGAAATAGGGCGAGGTCTCATCTTCATAGCGCGAGCGGACCTCTTCGAACAGTTGGGCTTCAGTTTCGGGGTTGAGGGTCTCACCACGGGAAACCATCGCTCGCTGGCGGATCGTGGCCAACACCCCGGCTGCCTGCTCACCGCCCATGACGGCGGTCCGTGACGTTGGCCAGGTGAAGAGGAAGTGCGGATCGTAGCCACGGCCGCACATCGCGTAGTTTCCCGCTCCGTAGGATGCGCCGGTGATGAGTGTCAGTTTTGGCACCTGGGCGGCAGCCACGGCGGCGACCATCTTCGCGCCATCCCGGGCGATGCCGCCATGCTCGGCCTCGCGGCCGACCAGGAACCCGGTGATGTTCTGGACGAAGAGCAGCGGAATCTTCTGCTGGGCGCAAAGCAGGATGAAATGGGTTGCCTTACGGGCAGAGTCCGAAAACAGCACACCGTTGTTGGCGACCACACCGACCGGAATCCCGAACAGGTGGCCAAATCCGCAGACGACGGTTTCGGCGTATTCCGCCTTGAACTCGTCCAGCCGGCTGCCATCGAGAATGTGTTCCAGAATCGGCCGGGGATCGACCGGGGTTCGCGGGTCTGGCGGAACCAGACCCAGCAGGTCGTCCGGGTTGACCAATGGCTCTTCAACCGGACGGCGATCCCAGGGCAGGTCGGGCAAGCTCCGGCCCGGAACGGCCATCAATCGCCGGGCGATCCTGAGCGCTTCTTCCTCGTTGGCGGCAACATGATCGACGACACCACTGATCCGGCTGTGGACATCGGCCCCGCCAAGCTCTTCGGCGGTGATCTCCTCGCCGGTGGCAGCTTTCACCAGTGGTGGCCCACCGAGGAAGATCGTGCCGTTGCCGCGGACGATGATCGCCTCGTCAGCCATCGCCGGCACATACGCGCCACCGGCGGTACACGAACCGAGCACTGCCGCAACCTGCCGGATGCCGTTTGCAGACAGCAGCGCCTGGTTGCGGAAGATGCGCCCAAAGTGGTCACGATCCGGGAAGACCTCGCTCTGCAATGGCAGGAACGCCCCGCCGGAATCCACCAGATAGAGGCAGGGGAGACGGTTCTGGAAGGCGATCTCCTGCGCCCGGAGATGCTTCTTGACGGTCATCGGGTAATAGGTTCCGCCCTTGACGGTCGGATCGTTGGCGACGATCAGGATCTGTTTGCCCTCGACCATCCCGATGCCGGTCACAATGCCGGCGCAGGGTGCGTCGCCGTCGTACATCTCCTCGGCTGCGAGTGGTGAGAGTTCCAGAAAGGGAGTGCCTGGGTCGATAACCCGGTCGATGCGTTCGCGAACCGGGAGCTTGCCGCGGTCGAGGTCTCGCTGGCGTGCCCGTTCGCCGCCTCCCAGGGTGATCCGGTTCAGCCGGGCGTGCAGGTCGTCCACCAGCTCCAGGTTGGCGGCTTGCCAGTCATTCCGAACCGTTGGGTTGCCCGCCAGTGCCATGGCTGTATGTCCTTCCGGATGTGTTTAGCTGGATTCGTGAACACCCTTGTCGCGCGGTTCGTTCTCCGCTTTCATGGCTACTCGCCGTTGTTCGAACCAGGAAGTGTTGTCGACGTACGGCGGATCTTCCGGGCCGTAGATATCGTCGCGGACATAGCCGCCGGCAAAGTTGCCGATTCCGGCGCCGACGACCGCTGGCAGGAACATCAGCACCATGAACAGAAAGACTCGCGTAGCGGCGTAGTTGTTGAGCGCGTTGGTGCGGACGGTGACATCAACGAATGTCGGGCCAAACAGCACCATCACGAATACGGCACAGGCCCCGAAGCACATCAGCACGGTGAGCGGAATCAGCGCTCTGAACGATTCAATGCTCAGGCCCAGCAAAAACGCTGCCACGAAGGCCCCGACGAAGATCAGGCTGCCATCGAGTGTTGGTGAAAGGAACGCCTGGAGTGAATCTGCTGAATAGACGATCAATGCCCCGAGGGCGAGCGTCAGCATCAGCCATTGCAGGGCGACAATCCCCATCCGGATCATGATCTCGCGGGTGATCTTTGGCATTTTGGGCATTTAGTTTCGAACCTCCGACACCTGTCCGATCGGGTGTTGCATGCGGAACGTCATCGGCGTTTTCACATCTGCGAACTCGATTGAAATCTGCCCGCCAAGGCTCAGGTTTGCGGTTCCGCCCTTGTCCTGAACACTGGCAGTCGCGACGCTGAATTCCTGCAGAATGGTGACGGATTCACCCTTTGGAATCGACAGCGTTTGCCACGGGGTATATCTTGCGCCGGCAAACTGACCGTCGACATAGAGATAGAGCATCAATGTTGGAACGATGACATCTGATTCGGAGCGGTTATGAATGGTGATTTCGGCCTCGGCGCTGCTGAAGTCCTCTTCCAGCCAGATGAAGGAATCCCGCTCGTAAACGACAGACACCGATGCGTAGGCTCGTGCTGCTGAAATGTAGGTCGTGGCAGCGTCATAGACGAACCAGGCTCCCACCAGGCCGAGGACAGCTGAAACGATCATGACCCACCGGTTGACTCGCATGACCTGGCTCACCATTCCACCCGCCAGCCCTGGCGGTTACCAACATCACCAGATCGAAGTATAACCGTCAGCCCCCGATTGCAATCGCCAGCACACCGGCCGCGATGGCACTCGAAGCGATCATCCGGCGGGGCGTGACCCGTTCTTTCAGGATGGCCGCACCAAGGATCGTGCCGAAAACGATGCTCGTTTCCCGCAGTGGGACAACGTAACTCACCGCTGCCAGTTGCATCGCCAGCAACACAATCAGATAGGTGGCAATAGGCAACACGCCGCCAACCAGCAGGGCCGGTCGGTTGACCATCCACTCATGAATAACTGCCTGCCGCTTTCTCAACAGGACATACGGAGCCATGCCGATCGTGCAGATCAGGAAGATAACGTAGACATAAATGACAGGATGCACCCGGTCGACACCGCCCTTGTCAACGAGTGAATACCCGGCTATCGCCAGTCCGGTCAGGAATGCGAAGAGGACGCCCTTGCGGTTGCTGCCGGCTATCTCCCCAGCCAACCGGTCCGGAATTGCCATGGCAATCAGTCCGGCAAGCACGCCGAGAATCCCAAGTGCGCCGGCGATGGTTGGACGTTCGCCAAAGATCGGGATCGCCAGGATCGGGACCAGAAAGACACCGGTGCCCCGGGCGACCGGATAGGCGAGTGAGAATGCGCCATGCTTATAGGCCGCTGCCAGCAGGAACATGTAAACGACGTGCAGCGCGCCGGTCGTTGCCATGAACGGCCAGCCACTGGCCGGGACCGGGTGGAGCGTGAACATAATCGCCGCCGGGATGGCAAAGACAACGCTGCTGATGAGATTGAAGCCGAAGATGAACGCCAGTGGATCAGCACTGCGTTTGGCAAGCATGTTCCAGGAAGCGTGCAACAGTGCCGAAAACAGCACCAACCCAATGGCAACAGCTGACATTCGCGGATCGTATCACAGGGAACAAGCCAGGAAGACGCTCTCTTT
>CAZRNC010000324.1:0-3931 GCA_964601285.1 uncultured Thermomicrobiales bacterium
CCCCGCTATGAAGATGTCGAAACCCGCTGGAAGGGCCGGTTGCGAGACGGGCTGGAGCAGAACCTCGGGCTGGTCATCGCCAAGTCGGTGCTGGCACTCCGGGATCGTGATGTTTCCGGGGCAGAGATTAGCACCACCGGCGCGCACTTTGGCGCTCGCTACCGCGAAAATGGCTGGCGAAACGGCCTGACGATCCTTTCAGCAATGAACAACATGTTGCCCTGGCTCAAGGAAGAGGACCAGGTGCTCGCGCTGTATCACGGCATGGTCCACATCGCCCGGGAGACCAACGGTGAACCGCCTCATTTCAGACTCGACGAACTCCCAACAGTCAACATCGCGCCAGACCGCATTAAGACCTGGTTCCGCTCGTTTATCGAGGTTCGCGACCGCGATGGAGCGGAGCGGGCACTGCTGACAGCAGTTAACTCCGGAATGGAGTCTGCTGATATTGCTGACATCCTGTTCGCAGCTGCAACCGATCACTACTTTCTGGACGGCGGTCACTCGTTCGATTTCGTCAACAAAGCCTGCGAGATGCTCGACACGATTGGTTGGGACCATGCAGCCGAAATCCTGCCGAGCATCATCCCGTCGCTGACCAACGCCATGCGATCCGAAGAACTCAACTCCTGGCGGCACCCGATCGACCTGGTCTCGCTCGTCAACGAAACGACGGCTGACCTGCCGGAGATTTTCAGCAGCCCGCGCAACGACAAGTGGAACGAACTGGAAACGTTGGCAGGCACGTTACTCGAGGACGATCCCGTTCAATCTGCGAATGCAATCCGCCAGGCAATCGTCGACGGCGCGCCGTTGGTGAGTATCACCCAGGCAATTTCATATGCCGCGGCCGTGCGTATCGCCCGGTTCCACACATCCAATGAGTTCGGCGACTGGATCACGGTTCTCCACACCTTCACCTACGCCAATGCGCTGCACCAGGCCGCAAAACGCGCGCCATCTGCCGAACTGGCACGGGGCGCTTTCCACGGGGCAATGCGCATTTATCTTGACCGCTTCCTGAACATGCCTGCCGCCCGATTGCCAGAGCATCGAAATGCCAGCCGGGAACCGTCTGATGCAGACGACTTGCTCACCAAACTGCTCGACCTCACCGACCGCGAACAGCAGGTAAACGAATCGGCGCTGGTTGTCCACCGCTATCTCTCGCTGGGTCACAATCCGGAACCGCTGGTTGCGACGCTGGGACACATCCTCCTCCGGGAAGATGCCGAGTTCCACTCCTACCAGATGCTCGAAGCCGGCACTGCGTTGTTCGAAGAGTTGCATCCGGTAAATCAGGCTGCCGCTAACCGCGTGCTCGTCGCAGTTGTTCGCTATCTGGCGGCCCACTCTCCTACGTCACGAGCTATGCGCCAGACGGCCAGAACGGCAGTCCGTCTCCATCGTGGCGATGCCATCTACGAAGAGCCTTCCGAAGCGGAAGAGTCCCTCGCCGCCGACGACTGATCAACATCATCTCCTCCCCTATCCCTTCGCTCACCAACACCGCTGGTTTCACCGGCGGTGTTGGTCTGCCGGCGTATACTTTGTCCCAACACTCTCTCAGACCAGATCGGACGGACAACCATGGCATCCAATCCAAAGACCGAACGCAGTGCCATTGATGAGATTCTTGAAGGCCGCGAACCAGTTTCAATAGTTACACTCAACGACGATGAGTACTGGGAGTCATTTGACGAGACAGCCAGATGGAGTCTTGGGATGAGCGGCGAGGAATTCCTTCGTCGCTGGGACGAGGGTGAGTGGAATGATGATCCAGATCAGCCGGGCGTAATGACCCTTTACATGATGATGAAGTACCTTGGGCCAAAGCACCGACCGAAAGTGTATGACTGGGATTGAGCGCACGACAGGTATCGCGAGCATCGCAGGAATATGCGACTCTCATCAGGGCAGCTATCGGATGTGTAAGTCAGATACCTGCTATCAGCCGCCGTTCTGGCCATGCCAATCAATTCCAGATTCGGTTTCCTGGGGAGCCAACCCTCCTGCGACGAAGTGACGGGCGGACGCCTCTGTTCCTCGGATGTATTCATGAGTTCCAGGTAACCGACATTGGCGGTGGGAGACGGATGCACATAGAGACAACGTCGTGGGAATACAGATTGCTGGACAACAGCCTCCGTGAAATTATCTCCTACCATTGGCATCCTGAAAGTCGAAGCACCGTGATCACACCCCACTTCCACATCGGTTCAACCATCCTCGACACTCAAGGCCACGAACTCGGTAGAACCTTCTCCAAAATGCACATGCCATCTGGAGAGGTGACCATCGCCGACGTTGTCCGGGCGCTCATCGAAGAGTTCGGCGTCGTGCCAATCCACGAACGGTGGGACGATGTACTACGGGAGTGCCAGGTCCGGCTTTCCAGTATTCGCTCCGATTCCTGACGTGCGATAATGCCGCCACCTGTCAGGCAGCAGCCGGAAACTCGGAAAGACGGAGAGCATGTCAAAAGCAAATGTTGTGGTGATCGGTGGCGGCGTCAACGGCACCAGCACTGCATTTCACCTGGCCAAAATGGGAATGACCAACGTTGTACTGCTGGAACGCCAGCAATTGGCAGCCGGCGCCACCGGCAAGTCCGGCGCGCTGGTCCGGATGCACTACACCAACCCTTTTGAATCCAAACTCGCCTACGAAAGCCTGAAGATTTTCAGCAACTGGCGCGAAGAGGTCGGTGGGGATTGTGGCTTCGAGGGCGCAGGTTTCGTCCAGATCGCCCCGCCCGGCTACGAGGATGACCTGGCAGCCAACGTCCACGACCAGCAGGAGCTTGGCATCGACACTCGTGTGATTCCCCTGGACGAACTCAAAGAGATCTATCCAGAGATGCGAGTGGATGACATCGGCGCTGCTGCCTATGAAGAGCATAGTGGTTGGGCAGACCCGAACGCGACCACCTACGCATTCGCCGAAGCTGCCAGAAAGCTCGGTGTTCGCATCGAGACGTTTTGCGAAGCAACCAGCATTGTCACCGAGAACGACAAGGTCGTTGCCGTCGAAACCACCAAAGGCCGGATCGAGACATCGAACGTCGTCGTTGCACCCGGTGCCTGGGCATCGAAACTGCTGTTACCACTCGGACTGGATTACGGCCTGACTCCTCGACGGGTGCAGTTGGTGATTTTCCAGTGGCCAAACGGATTCCAGGGTCCGCATCCGGCCGTGATCGACCGTGTTGGCCGTGCCTGGCTCCGGCCGGCTGGCGAACGTTCAACGCTAATCGGTGCGGAACATAGCGTCGAAACGCTCGAACCGGAAGAGTTCACCGAAGTCATCTCGCAGGAGATCATCGAACATGCGCGAGTCACGCTCGCCAACCGCTTCCCGGCGTTTGAGAATGCGACGATGCGCGGTGGCTGGTCCGGCATGTACACGATGAGCCCGGACCACCGGCCGATTATCGACCAGATCCCGTCGGTAGGCGGACTCTACTGCATGCTTGGTGATTCCGGCTCATCGTTCAAGACCGCGCCGGCAATCGGCAAGTGCCTGGCGGAGTGGATCATCCACGGCGAGCCGCAGACAGCCGACCTGTCGCCGTTCCGTTCAACTCGCTATGCAGAAGGCGCACACTGGACCGATGCCCGCAAATACGGTGATGAACGCGAGGCAACGATCTCGCGTTAGCGGACGTCAGCCCCAACCAGATCCAGCAATGAGCGCCATCCGACTCTGTCGGCGTCGGCGCTCATTTCGTTCAGGATTCTGCCCGGCAGGCCCGGCCCGCCGTAGATAAACGCGGTATAGAGCTGGACCAACGTCGCGCCGGAGCGGATACGCTCCAGTGCATCGGCACCCGAAGAAATGCCGCCCACCCCAATAATCGGCACCTGTCCGCCAACCCGGCGATAGAGCGTTTTGACGACGGCATTTGCCCGCTCTTTCAACGGTTCTC
>CAZRNC010000325.1:0-3917 GCA_964601285.1 uncultured Thermomicrobiales bacterium
GCATCCGGCGAGGGCCGACGATGCCAACCAGACCGGTGACGTTGCGCCCAACTCCGTAGCCGGCAACCACAATGGCAAACGGCTGCAACTCATCGGCGATGTTCTCGTTGCCGATGAAGATCTGGACATCGTTTTCATCGCCCATCTGTGGCAGGAGCGATGAGAGAAGCGATCCGCCCCGGAGCAGATCCAGCAACGGGCTTAGCTCTTCGCTGCTGCTGAACTCAGGTTGGCGTACCAGATACTCAATGCCCTGGTGGTGGACGGCTGAATGTTCGCCGGATTCGGCCGCCGTCAATGCCTGGGCAACCCGGATGCCGATCTCCTGGTCGATACCGGTCATGTCCTGGACGATATCGCGCACTTCCGGCGCACTCAGGTCTGCCAGTTGAGCGTTGAGCCGGTCGGCGGCCGTGCTTAGCTCGGCCTGGCTGATCGGCTGGTGGAAGTGGATCATCCCCTGGTTGATGGAACTCTCCTGGGTGACGAGAATGAGCAGTGCCACCCGGTCCTGCAAGGAGAGCAATTCGAAATGGCGCAATCTGGAAAGCCGGGTGTGTGGAGAGGTCACCATCGACACGTTGCCGGCGATCTCCGCGAGCACCGTTGCTGTCAGTTGCAGCCAGCTTTCGAGCTGTGATTCCACCTGCCGGAACTGGTGACGGATCATAATCTGGTCGTTCTGCGGCAGCGTCGATTGCCGGGCAAAATGCTCGACATAGTAACGGTAGCCAGTGTCGGTCGGAACCCGTCCGCTCGAGGTGTGGGGCGGGTGAATGTACCCCATCCGCTCCAGCGCCGCCATCTCGTTCCGGACCGTTGCCGAAGAGACGTTCAGCGGGTAGCGCTCGATCAGCGTGTTCGATCCAACTGCACGTCCCGAATCAACATATTCGTCGATCAGGAACCGCAGAATCACTTGTTGACGTGGTGTCAGCACAAGATTACTCATATCCGTACCCATTTTAGCACTCTAATTGTCCGAGTGCTAACCGACCGAAATGGTAACAGTTGATACAGGTAGTGTCAAGGTTGGAGCAGGCTATCCGATGGCTCTGAACCGGCGATTTCTGTCTCTTCCTCTTCTTCTACATCGCGATAGGAGCGCGTGTGCCAGAAAAAGAAACCGACCATTGACAGCGTAAAGATCAGCGCACCCCCACAAGCAAAGACCAGCCAGAGAACGCTGGTATCCGGAGTTGCCGATGCGAGCGGGTCTTCAACTTTATCACCGGGATAGTCGAGCCACACTTTCCAGGCAGCATCCAGCTCTTCGATGCTCATGCCGAGCACCTGTTCGAGTGCCTGGTTGTGGGTGACTTCATCCTGGTAGATCGTGACCAGCCGGCCCGTCGTCTCGTCGCCGTAGGTCTCCACCAGGAATTCGACAACCGAGACGCTCTGGGCGTAGGAGAGCATCGCCTGATCGGGATCCAACGGGAAACTAGATCGTAGCGCCGGCACCGGGATCAGCCTTCCCTCGCGCACTGCCCGGTCGAGAATCGGGGCGAGTCGGGTGTCTGGTGTCTCCTGAATCCAGGTTGCCAATCCCTCGTCCAGCCATGGTGGTGGACTGTTGTAGGGGTTGCTGGCAGCATGGTGGATGACGACATGGGCGACCTCGTGGGGGATCATCCGGCCGATCTCCCGGTTGGCGCTGGATACCGGATCCAGCTGGACGATGATCAGGCTCAGGCCGGAGTAGGCGACTCCGCCGATCCAGTCTGCCGAGTTGGGACGCATCGCCCCAGTGAAGTCACGGTCGTTGGCATAGACGACGATGTTCATCGGTTTGGTGGTCGCCAGACCATATTGCTCGAAAAGCCTGACCAGTGTCCGGTTCGCAGCGTTTGAGACATTGTTCGCGAACTCATCGTTGCCCTGATACCAGTAGACGTTTACCAACCCGGTTTCAAGCGATGACCACTCGAACCGGGTATCGAGGTAGCGGGTTGTTTCGGTCTCTGATTGATGGATCGCACCGCCACTGGTGGTGACTCGCCAGAAATACTCCAGGTTGAGACCCGGGGGAATGTAGTTCACCCGTGTATCCACGGTATGTTCTGCGCTTGCCGGGTCTCCGGGCGTCACGACCGCTTCGGCCATTGACGTTGCCGCGGAACCGGCCGGGCGCCAGAAGACCTCGGCGTGGACGATTTCGTCTCCACTGGCACGCATCGAAAAGGTAAGGCTGTCGGGAAAGTCGACGGTCATCGAGGATTCGGTGAACTGGACTGTCGATTGGGCTTGCACCGCCGGGGCGAACCCTGGCGGCGCAATGATCAGAAGCAGCAGGAGCAGAAGGGCAGGTAGTACCCGTCTATCCGGCACTTTTGACCTGCTGGCTGTCGTCGAGCTGCATGTGTAGCCACGCCTCGATCATCGGATCAAGATCGCCATCCAGGACGTCGGAAACGTTGGACGTCGAGTAGTCGGTGCGATGATCGTTGACCATCGTATAGGGCTGCAGGACGTAGGAGCGGATGCGATTGCCCCAACCCTCGACGACCGGCTCTCCCTTGATCCGGGCTTGCTCGGCTTCGCGCTCACGAATCTTCAACTCCACCAGGCGTGAGCGCAGGATTTTCATTGCGCTCTCCTTGTTCTGGAGCTGGGAACGTTCATCCTGACAACTGACGACAATGCCGGTCGGCAGGTGGGTTATCCGGACCGCGGAACTGGTCTTGTTGACATGCTGGCCACCAGCGCCCGACGCCCGGAAGGTGTCAACGCGCAGGTCATCGTCTCGGATTTCGACCTCGTCGTTCTCTTCGACGACCGGTAGCACTTCGACCAGCGCGAAGGCGGTATGCCTCCGGTGGGCAGAGTCGAACGGCGACAGCCGGACAAGCCGGTGCGTTCCGGCCTCTGACTTGGTGTAGCCGTAGGCATTCGGCCCGCGAAGCTCGATCGTTGCACTCTTGACGCCGGCTTCTTCACCGGGAGTCGATTCGAGGATCGTTGGCGAGAAACCACGGCGTTCTGCCCAGCGGGTGTACATGCGGATCAGCATCTCCGCCCAGTCCTGGGCATCCACGCCGCCGGTACCGGCATGAACCGCAAGCAGGGCATCGTGGCTGTCGTAGTCATTGGTGAAGAGCAGTTCCAGCTCGAGTTGGTCCAGATCGCTTACCAGACTGTCCGCCTGCTGGCGCACTTCTGCCTGGAGGTCTTCGTCGTCGCCGGCGAGTTCCTCTAGTTCCAGCAGGTCGTTTGCCTGGGCGTCCATCTGTACCCAGGATTCGACCGGCCCTTTGATGGAGGCCATCTGTCGCATCAGGCGTCTGGCGCGGTTGTTGTCGCTCCAGAGTTCCGGGTCGGTTGTTTCGGCTTCAAGCTCGGCTATCTGCCGTCGTTTTCCAGGTAAGTCAAAGTCGCACCGCGATCCGGTCGAGGCGCTGGCGCACCCCGTCGAGGAGGTTGCTGGTTGTCTGTTCCATCGAGCGTACCTTCCGTTACGACCGCATCTGCTCAGGGCTGTTTTCAGCCTCTGAGTGTATCACCGCCGGGGTTAGTGACAGCCTGAGACACAACCCTGTATGATCCCCTCTGATCGGTCGTTGCCGGGATAGTATTGGGCAGATGAACAGCATTCGCGAACACTTCAGTAACAAGCCGCTGCTCACATTCATGGCTGGCCACTTCACGGTCGATATGCAGGGCGGTATCCTGCCAGTTCTCTATCCACTGATGGCATCCGAGTTTAACCTTGAGTATGCCCAGGTTGGTGTTGTTGCGTTGGCCTATACCGGCGCATCGTCGTTGAGCCAACCCGGTTTCGGCTATCTTGCGGACAGATTCGGGTCGCGTTACTTCGCCGTGCTGAGCCTGATCTGGTCGGCGATTATCATCGGATTTATCGGCTTTGCACCATCCTTCGCCATCCTGATGTTTCTTGCCATTCTTGCCGGACTTGG
>CAZRNC010000326.1:0-3915 GCA_964601285.1 uncultured Thermomicrobiales bacterium
GCTACACCGCCACCGACGTCCAGCCGACGCCGTTTACGCTGGAGTACGACCTGCCGTAGCTCAGTGGGGGCGTCTTGCATACGCCCGGCGTTGTTCCAACGAGATCGGTTTTTGGCTTGTACATGCCTGTTTGTTTGTCATCCTGAGTACCAGCCCACAGGGAATCTGTCGTCACCAGTAGACGTAGCCGCGCAATTCATTGCGCCTGTCCAACGCCCCGGTGGCCAAACAAGGGCGCAATAAATTGCGCGGCTACGTCTATGAGGCACGGTGGCAAATCCCCTGTGGTCCGGTACTGAGCGCAGTCGAAGGATCTCTTTCCATGCTATTTGCCTGTATCTCGAACGCTTCGAGGCTCGAGATCCTTCGACTTCGCTCAGGATGACAGTTTATGTATCGTTGTTTTCTGCATACGTACGACCTTCCTGAACAAGTTGGAACCGGTGCTTGCATACGCCGCCTACGAACCGGCTGGCACACCGACCGCCATGCCCTGGGCGAAGGGGTAGTCGCCGCCGTGGCGGACACCATCATCATCAACGAAGACGGCTGCCGGGCGGGCGAAGCCGCCGTGGCATTTGGTTGCCGCACCGCCGGACATGATGAAACCCTTGAAGGCATCAACGCGCTGGCCCCGCATGATGCGCGCTCGGTGTGGACGGGAGAATACAGGGAAAGCTCCTGTCGATGGTAGCAAGGGTTATGGATCAACTATTTACCTCAGGACATCGTCAACCATTCGAATAACCGCTTCGTGAGAACAACTCTGTAATCAAGCATCTTCAACGCATCCGCGGTCACCGCAACGCCCTGAATCCTCGCCCGCTCAGCCAACCACTCCCATGGGTGAGCTTCCTCTGATGCATCACCTTCATCAGGGAGAACGACGTTCAGCACATCTTGTCGGATGCTGTCTGGTGTCAATCCACTGCGGTAGGGAGCCGCGTTTTCCAGGACTACCCGCTGCCCGTCCTCCAACTCCACGATCTTCCTGACCGAACTGACGGTAAAGCCACGGTCACTGCTCAAAGCCACCCATCGTCCGTCCCCCAGTTCCACGAATTCATGTATCGAGAAGCTTAGTGACGGTCCTGGCTCAGGAGCACCGGTTGCAAAATCGCAAATAGCACCAATACCGACCACACGGGAAGGGCTATCAGAGACAATCGAATCCTTGCTCTTGTCATACGAAGCCCAACTGGAGTTCTTGCTCATAAGGACACTCATCAACCCTCAGATACGGTCGATAAAGTAAGCATTACGCAGGATGGCACGGAAGATCCATGGGGTTAGAGAACGTCGGGCTGGTGCGCGACTTCAGCCAGCGCCTGCGCCTCGGCCAGTGCTGCCGGGTCCTGCTTGGCAACCACCATCCCGCCATCCGAACTGGCCCCGGTCTTGTCCATCACCCATTCGGAAGTCACAAACTGTGTCATGGAGCCTCCTGTAGCGAAAGATACCTGATGTTCTGGTGGAAGCCATCGTAGTCTGTTCGACGCCGTTCCGGAATCAACTGCTGCACACTATGCGATATAGTTGGCCACACGCGGCATAGCACCCGAAAGGGGAAGATAATGGCTACCCGAACAGCCAGACGAGAACCTGCTGATGACACAGAAACTCCAGAAATGCTGACGCTGGACAACATCACCGACGAGCAACTCGCAGATCTCATCGTCCGCGACACCATTGCATCCATGAAGCTCGAAGGTATCAATATATCGTACGAGCGTGCGATGGCAATCTACGAGCGTGTTCGCAGCAAGCCGCCCCTCAAACTTGGCTAGTTTCACCGACAGATGGAGTTCTGGACCTCCCTACCAGGATATCGATCCCCGGCACTGGGACGAATTTGAGATTGATCTCGAAGCCGAAGACATTCTCACAGAAGCCGAAATGGATTTCCGCCAAACGGTCATCAGAACTGCATCGATCATTCATTGTGAGGTCGTTCGCATTCACCCATTCATCAATGGCAACGGCAGAACCGCCAGAATGTGCATCTCCTACATCCTGGCGAGAGCCGGCTTTCCACCTGTCCCGTTTGAAACTGACCGCAGTGCATACTATGCGGCAAATGCGCTATGGCTGGACCATCAGGACATCCAGGGATTCCAACAATTGCTCAACCGGGCGCTCAGTTTCAGATCGTAGGGGTACAAAATCGGGCGCAATGAATTGCGCTCCTCCGTGTGTCCAACTCTTGCTACAACCGCTCTAGGAAAACAACGTCGCGTTCACCCTGGCCGGCTCACCGCCGGTTGCTATCTGTTCCAGGTCGAGCAGCTTCTGCTTGAGGGGCAGGCCACCGCCGTAGCCGGTGAGCTTGCCGTTGCTGCCGATGATCCGGTGGCAGGGGACGACCGGCGGCAGGGGGTTGGCACCATTCGCGGCACCGACGGCTCGCACCGACTTCGGGTTGCCGATTCGCCGGGCAATCTCACCGTAAGAAACAGTCTCGCCATACGACACTTCATAGACTGCCTGCCAGACAGCAACCTGGAATGGTGTGCCACGCATATCGAGCGCAAGGTCCCACTCCCGCCGGTCGCCGGCAAGGTATTCGGCAAGCTGTCGCAATGGCTCGGCATTGTGGCCGTCATCAGCAACGATCACCGCGCCCGGGGCGAGCTTGTGGATGATCGTTTCGTGGTCGACGTTCTCCTTTGGAAGCAGCATCGTCAGCACGCCCTTGTCCGACGAAGCAACGCCAAACGTTCCCAGATCGGACTGCAGTTCACTCCACCAGATCGTCTCTTGCATGTCGGAACCCCTCCTCTGGATAGCGTGTTGGCGGTTGACAAGATAGAACGTGTGTTCTATTCTATCAGGCCGGTATGCTGGAACGAAGCGAAAGGAACATCGAATTGAGCAGTGATGAACCGATCTACTTCACCACACCTGACGAGTTCCGCGACTGGCTGGAGGAACACCACGACAGCAAACCGGAACTCATTGTCGGATTTTACAAGGCGAAGAGCGGCATACCCGGCATCACCTGGTCGCAAGCGGTTGACGAAGCACTCTGCTATGGCTGGATCGACAGCATCGGCCGGCGTGTCGACGACCAGCGCCGTACTATCCGTTTCTCACCTCGCCGCAAGGGCAGCATCTGGAGCGCGGTAAACGTCGCCAAAGTCGAAAAGCTCACCGCTGAAGGACGCATGCAGCCGGCAGGGCTAGCTGCCTATGCACTGCGAACCGAAGCAAAGACCGCTGTTTACTCGTTCGAACGCAAGGAAGAAGCGGTCCTTGAAGCAGCGCAGCAACAGGAGTTTCAGGCAAACACAACCGCCTGGGAGTTCTTTGAGAGCCAGGCGCCCTCGTACCGACGGGCCGCAATCCACTGGGTTATCACGGCAAAACGCCAGGAGACGCGCGACCGCCGGTTTGCCACCCTGCTCGAGGATTCCGCCGCCGGCCGACGGGTCAATCATCTCGCTCGCTAGCGACGATTTGCCACCAACCGGTTGCAGGTCCTGCATGCATCTGCTACTCTTGGGTTGCAGATCATTCGTTGTATGAACAGGGGCAATTGTGCAGATCAAGATGACCAGCGTCTTCGTCGAGAGTCCGATGGAAGCGTTCAAGTTCTACACCGAGGTGCTCGGTTTCAAGGAACACACCTACATGCCGGAAGCCTGGGTGGCGGTCGTTGTTTCTCCCGAACAGCCGGACGGGGTGGGGCTGCTGCTGGAGCCTAACCAGCACCCGCTCGTCGGGCCATACCAGAAGGGACTCTACGAAGCCGGCCTGCCCTGCATCACCTTCGGTACCGACGACATCCACGCCGACTACGAACGCCTCAAGGCCAAAGGTGTCATCTTCCGCGGCGAGCCGGAAACGATCGTCGCCGAGGGCCAGGAGTGGGGAACCCACGTCATCTTCGAAGACACCTTCGGCAACCTGATCCAG
>CAZRNC010000327.1:0-3909 GCA_964601285.1 uncultured Thermomicrobiales bacterium
AGCCGTCGACCATCAAGGATAGTGCAGCCGGTTGCCTGCTGCCACCGGCTCAGGTACCGAACAGCCGCCGTTGCAGGTCGGAGATGTAGTCGAGTCTGCGCTGACGCTCGTCAGGTTCCTGTTCGAACGACGCCAGCAGCACGTCGCCGGCGCGCGTGCCGGCTGGAAGCAGATGTAGCGGAATGAACAGGGACTCGCCATCGTCGGAGACCAGGGTTGCCAGTGGCTGGTCATCCTGGTCCGGCCCAATTTCATCGACTGTCAGCCGGAGACGGCTGGTTTGCTCGTCAGTTTCCATCTGGAGAAGTCCTGTCGAGTGTCGTCGTAAAGTGTTCGCCGTCGGTCATAAACTCCACGGTTCCGTCGAAATCGGTCCGGTGGATGACGAGACCGCGGAACCGCAGCCGCACCATAACCTCGTCGTGCGGGTGTCCGTATTGATTATTGAATCCCACCGGAATCACGGCAACGCTGGGTTTAACAGCGTCCAGGAATGCCGCCGAACTGGACGTCCGGCTACCATGATGGGGGACGACCAGAACATCGGCCTGCAACTCCTCGTTCGTATAGCGTTCGACCAGCGTCGCTTCCGCTTCCTGTTCGATATCGCCTGTGAGCAGGAAGGTTACTTCACCG
Organism: uncultured Thermomicrobiales bacterium; assembly: GCA_964601285.1. Taxonomy (GTDB): domain Bacteria; phylum Chloroflexota; class Chloroflexia; order Thermomicrobiales; family CFX8; genus CAYWXR01. The sequence continues at coordinate 637 of CAZRNC010000327.1, forward strand.
AACGAAATCCGGAGCACGGCACTGTTCTCATTGGAATCTGGTTGGCCGGAGTCAAGGATAAACGGCTGTTCCGGCCAGAGGAACTCGGCATGGACGCCCGGGCCGAGGTCGAGGGTCAAGCCGGGCACTGCCCTGATCGGGTTGACGTCATCGCGGATGACGCGCTCCAGCACATGCTGGTAGGTCTGACTGGTGGTCGGAATGACCGGGTCGACGAAGTTATGAACGGTCATCCTGTCCAGCAGGCGCGGCATGCCGCCAATGTGGTCCTGGTCGGGATGTGACATTACGAGGTAGTCAATCTCATCGATGCCAAGTTCGTGCAAGTAGGGGATGACCACCGATTCAACCCGGTCACCAGACCGGCCGGCGTCGTAGACCAGCGACGTTCCATTGGGCGTCACAATGACCACCGAGAGTGCCTGTCCGACGTCCATCACCGCAACGGTCATCAGATCCTGCGAAATCTCGACGGTTCCCTGACGATCCGGCGGTTGGGTGGGAGGTTCGGGCAGGATGTCGATCGGTAGCAGGGCAAGCACGATGATCGTGCAGACGATCAGGCTCAACACACCGATGACTGCCGCAGCAGCCAGACAGGTTCGCGCCGCGGAGGCGTTTTCCGATGGTCTCACACGGCCTCGCTTAGCTACTAACTTGCAGGATCGGACTTCATGACTTTCCAAACGTGGAAGAGCCGGTGCGCGGCGGTGACCTGGGTCAGCACTGCCAGCACCCAAATGCCCCATTCCGGGCGGGAGAAGAGTAGCGCAACTGCCAGGATGATGACACGCTCAAGACGTTGGGCGAATCCGACGTTGCCCTGGATGCCAACCAGTTCCGCCTTCGCGCGGACATAGGAGATGATCAGCGAGCCGCAAATGGCGATGTAGGTCAGCAGAATCGGCGTTGTCCCGGCGTCGTTGAGTGTGAAATAGATAAGCACGCCGCCAAGGACCACGGCGTCAGAGTAGCGGTCGAAGGTGCTGTCCAGAAATGCGCCGAAACGGGTGGTCTTGCCGGTTGCCCGTGCGACCGCACCATCCAGCGCATCCCATCCCCCGGAAACCAGCAGCATCACACCGCCGAGGATCAGGTTTCCTGAGGCGATGATCGCAGCGACGACGATGTTCAGCCCGAGGCCGATGAACGTCAGTGCATTCGGAGTGATGTGGGTGCGGGCGACAAATCTTCCGAGACCCCCAAGCCGGTCACGAAACTTGCTGGCGAACCGGGTACTAACCATCAGATGCCACCAGATCTGCCGGGGCCTGGGATATGACCGGCCGGTCCGTTTCCGCTCTCGCCCGGATGGCGTTGTCGTATACCGTCAACAGCCTGTCTGCGACCCGGTCCCAGTTGTATTGCTGAATGTCTTCGATCGCGTTGTCGATGATGCTTTTCCTTAGTTCGGTATCCGAAAGCAGCCGTACCAGGCCAAGGGCCAGGCTGTTTTCGTCTTTTGGTTCAACCAGAATACCGGTTTCACCACTTCGGATGACGCCACGGAAGCCGGCAATAGATGATGCGACGACCGGCGTGCCGGTTGCCATCGCTTCGATCAGGATAATCCCGAACGATTCCTGCCCGGTGTTTGGCGCACAGAACACGTCTGCCGTTGCATAGTAGCGTGCTTTCGTTGCGGCATCGGTGAACCCGGTGAAGACAACGTCATCACGGCTGATACCGTTCTGTCGCATAAAGCGTTCGTGACGATCAGTTGCACCCTTGCCAACCACGATCAGCCGGGCATCCGGAAACTGTTCCCGAACCAGTGGGAACGCTCGCAGTAGATAGCGGAAACCTTTGCGCGATTCGTTGAACCGGCCAACAAAGAGGATGTTCTTCCGGCCGTCCATATACTGCGGGATCGGCTTCAGGCTCGGGCTGAACTCGTCCAGATTGATGCCGTTCGGGACGATCTGGTAATTGCCCGGAAAGTGGTCGTCGGCAAACTCCCTGGCTGCTTCAGACACAGCAACCAGCCCATCGAGCTTGTCGAAGAACATGTCGAGAATGGCTTTGGTGTAGAGATAGAGCACGTTGGACGAACGGGCGGCATGGAAGGTGCCGACATTCGCTGAGCGTGAGAAGAGCAGCGTTGCCAGTGGCAGCATCGGAGCCAGTGGCTCGTGCAGGTGGATGACGTCGAACTCTTCGTTGTCGAGAAACTGGCGCACCTTGTTGATTACCAGTGGTGACAACGTGACACGCGCAGTGGAGCCGTTGGACGGTATAGGAACAACCTGACCGACACGATACACATGCCCATCATCGTCCTCGCCATGATCGTTCGAGGTAGGAGCAAGAATTCGTGTTTGATGCCCCATTGCCCGGAAGCGCCGGTCGAGTTGGATTATGTGCTCGTTGACCCCACCAGCTGCGCTGAAGTCAAACGGCGACACAAACAGAATTCTCATTGTGGGCCTATCGAACATGTAACGGCATCGCCGGTTCCCGGTATCAGGAGGTCTACCGGTTCCATTATAGCCGGGATGGTGCCGTGCTACATCAGACCCTTGTGTGCCCCACCGTCAATTTGCAGCGTAATGCCGGTTACATAGCTTGCGGCGGGCGATGCCAGGAAGGTCACAACGTTGGCAAACTCTTCCGGTTCTCCCACTCTGCCGAGCGGTATTCCTGCACCCTGGTTGGCGATAGCATCGTCCAGCGCGATGCCCTGAGATTCGGCTTGCTGGCGGGCGAGGTTGATGATTCTGTCAGTTCGGGTGGGGCCTGGTCCGACGCTGTTGACCCGGATGTTGTAGACACCCAATTCGTTTGCCATCGACTTGGCGAGGCCGATGACGCCGGCACGGGCAGTGTTGGAGAGGATCAATCCGCCGAGTGGCTGCTTGACGGCCAGCGAGGTGATGTTGACGATTGCGCCGCCACCCTGCTCTTTCAAATGCGGGACGACTGCTTTGCAGAGGCGGACGGTGCTCATCAGGTTCAGGTTGACCGCAGCTTCAAAGTCCTCGGGTTCAAACGTTTCAAATGATCCGGGAGGTGGGCCGCCGGCATTGGTGATGAGAATATCGACCCTGCCGAAACGACTGACGGTTTCGTTCACCAGCGTTTCGATGTCTTCCGGACGGGTGACGTCAGCAACGATGCCAATGGCGTCGCCGCCATTCTCGAAGCGGGTTGCTTCGTCCCGCGCCTCGGCAGCTGCGGATTCGATCGCTTCGCCTGAGCGCGAACACATGACAATGGTCGCGCCCTCACGAGCCAGCTGGATTGCCGTCGCCTTGCCCAATCCCTTGCTCGACG
>CAZRNC010000328.1:0-3892 GCA_964601285.1 uncultured Thermomicrobiales bacterium
GCCGGGCAACACTCTCTCGCGCAGGTCAACGCCGGCCGAGAGCTCCCGGTAGCGCCTGCCCATCAACCTCATCACCCGGTCAAGCTGATCTGGGCTGTTGCCGTGTTCGATTGCGTGCCGGGTCAGCAGTTCGCGGACGATGTTGGAATCCAGCGCGCCACCGAGATTGATCCCTTCGAGCGTTGTTTTCGGCCCAAAGACCATTTCGAACGCGTCGAGCAGTGCCTGACCGTGGTTGGGGTCGCCGGCGCGGATGAGCGTGCCATCAATATCAAACAGCAGCAGCGCGCCGGCGTTGGTCATTAGTGCGCCTCGCAGTAGCGAACGACGATCTCGTAGAGCGATTTGGTGGCGAACAACAGGTTGTCGATCGAAACCCGCTCGTTATGGTTGTGTGCGCCGTTGTTCTCTTCAGCAGAGTATGGTGCCGGGTTGAAGCCATAAACCTTGACGCCCGGAATCGACTTCGCATCGGTTCCGCCGGAGACGAGGTATGGCGTTACCAGCGAGCCTGGGTCGATGTCACCCATGACGGCGCTGATGGTGTCGTAGAGCGGCGAGGCAGGGTCTGCCTCAATGCCGCTGCTGCCAATGCGCTCGGTTGCCGGCTCGACCCGGACATCCCGGCCGAGCAGATCCTGCACCTCCGAGATGAACGTGGCAGGGTCCTGGTGCGGCAGGATGCGGCCATCGACATCCAGCACAACTTCGCCGGGGATCACGTTGATCCTGTGGCCACCGTGAATGATCGTCGGGACGGCGGTGTTCCGGGTTGTTGCCCGGAGGCTGAGCAGCGCCATCTCATCCATCGGCAACTGGCTCATCTTCTCCCAGGTCGGCTCTTCGAGGATATCTGCGACGAGCGCCTGGACTTCCGGGTCCAGCGCGTCGGCCAGTGTTTGAAGCATGCGCTCGACCGAGGCGGTCAGGATGGTCGGGAACTGATGGTTGCTGAGTGTCGTCAGTGCGCGGCCCATGCGGAGCATCGCGGTGTCATCGCGCGGCACGGAAGCGTGGCCAGGTGCGGCGCTGGCGGTGATGCGCATACGAGCGCCGCCCTTTTCGCCGGTTTGGCAGTAGTAGAAGCGCTTGCCGCCGATGTCGACTGCCTGGCCGCCACCTTCGTTGATGGCGTATTCGGCGTCGAGCAGATCGCTGTGGTTTTCCCACATCCAGGATGCGCCGTGGCGCCCGCCGGCTTCCTCGTCAGCGAAGATGCAGAAGATCAGGTCGCGGTTGAGGGTCAATCCCTGACGCATCAGCTCAAGGACAATGACCAGCTCGGAAGCGACCAGATTCTTTGTGTCGACGGCTCCACGTCCCCAGATCATGCCGTCGTGGATCTCGCCGCCGAATGGTGGATGCTCCCATTTGTCCGCCTCGACCGAGACGACATCACTGTGGGCCATCAGCATCAACGGCTTGCCGTTTCCGGTTCCCTTGATACGGGTGACGAAGTTGCCACGCCCCTCGGTGCGTTCGAGAATCTGTGACTCCAGACCGACGCTGGCGACAGCATCGCGCAGATAGTTGGCAACCAACGTTTCGTTGCCGGGCAGATTGACTGTTTCCAGCCGGATGAGGTTTTGAAGGTGGGTGGTGACTTCCTCGCGGATCGAGTCCCAGTCAGGTTGTGCAGCCATATGCTGTACTGGCCTTTCGAATCAGAGCAATGCAAAACCGCGGCGCAATTCTGCGCCGCGGCTATCGTAACCGATCATGTTGGGCTGTGGGCAAACAATCAGGCGGTATCGCTCCCGGCTTTGGCAGCCATGCGCGCTTCCTGTTCTTCGCGGACGATCGAGCCGTATGCACGGCGTTCCTGACGCTCCCTCTCGGCACGCTCTTTCGCTGCCGCGACGGCTTTCTCGCCACCGAAGTACTTGTCGATCGCATCCTGGAACCCGAAGGAAACATCGACGCGGACGTCATAATCCACGTATTTCATGACCAGCGCTTCCAGCCGCTTGAGGTACACCTCTTCACCACCGCCGGCCTTGTATTCCCACTTCGGGCGGAACTGGATCAGCAGCCGCTCTTCCGGGTCGTACCAATCCCAGATCTGGTCGATATCATAGGTGTGGTTCTTGCATGCCGGGCAGGTTACGTTGTGCATCGTGCCGCGCAGGACGCCCTCTTTGCACTCCGGGTCGGTGCCGGCGTTGACGGTCATGGCGACCGGCGGCGACCAGGTCGAGGTGCATTTCGGGCAGACGAGTTCCACTTCCGAAAACTTCGTCTGAAACGGGTCGCTCAGCGGGTCGATTACGTTGGTAGCGTCTTCCATGTTTGTTTCACCTGATCCAGTCTGAAATTGTGATGGCCAATTTGTGCCACTGGTTGAAATCCTGAGGCGTGGCCTGCGTTACGTTACTCAACAGAAGAGTATGGCTAACATCCGGCGTCCGTTGCAAGTTATGGTGTTTCATCGTCCTCGCGGTCATCCAGCTGGCGCATCATTTCGGCAAAGATGTCTGATTGTGTCGGGTCTCCCGGACGCGATCCTCCAGCCGCCGGCGAACCGCGGTATGGGTCCAGCAGGAACTCGCCAATCTCACGTACTTCCGGGTGCGGGCTTTGAGCAGCTGCCGTCGCAATAGTCGGGTGGCGATGATGGCGAAAGAGGAGATTGCCGGCGTCGAGTGCCAGTTCCGGGTTGGCATGACCAACAAATTCGGTGAGCGTATCAACGAGGTCGACAGTGGCGTAGTGGTTGCCCAACGCCGCCAAAGCGCTACGGCGGATGTCCATCGGGACTGTCTCGTCGTGCAGGGTATTTTGAGCCAACCGGTAGGCGTTGGTGGAGTCAAGCTGGATGCCGGCCGACCAGCCAACTCCGCGGACTCGTTCGTCGTTATCGAACACCAGCCTGGCGAAGTCATCGGCCAGTGCCTGGAGATCATGGTCGAACAGGTATTCAGCCGAAAGGGAGCGGACGGTTTCGGACGGTGAGTGAAGTCCGACATCGGCGATCAATACCCGGTTGGTTTCCCCCATCCCGAACGGATCGAGCGGATCAAGCACCAGCAGATAGAGCGTGCTTTCGGCAGCATCAGCATCGTCCCCGGTGACGATTGCGATGGCAGGATCGACCAAATCGATACCTTCCCGGCGCAGCTTGTTCCAGAATGAAGTTGCCGCGGGACTGCCGGCGAGAGTGACCATGTGATCGAGCAGGGCCTCAACCGTTGCGACGTGGACAAGCCGCTCGAGCGTGCTATCGACCCTGCCTCTTCGGAAGTCGACTTGAAAGCCGAGCAGACGTTCCGCCAGTTCCGGCGTCAGGTCGCTGCTGCCGCGGAGTGACCGCCGGTGCAACGGGTCGAGCAGTGCTTTCTCAGGTGGCCAGTTCATGGTTCATTCCCGGTCTCGCGTACAGCCTGTGCAGGCGCTGGTCTGCGTTCGGTGGTTACCCAGATAACCGTACCAAGCATCACCGCTCCGCCGGCAAACTGGAGCAACGTCGGGATCTCCCCGAGGAAGATCGCTGATATGGTCAGGCCAAAGATCGGCACCAGGTTGGTATAGAAGGCAGTCGGTCCCGGCCCAATCCTGTACACACTACGGTAGAACAGGACATAACCAAGTGCTGTCATGCCGAGCGCAACGAAGAGCATGTTTAGCCAGTAACGTGCTGGCGCAGTGCCAAGTTCGCCGAAACCGCCCTCTAGCAGCGCCAGCGGAATCAGGGCAAGAGCACCGATCACCCCGGCAAGTGTCGTCGCGCCGATCGGCGAAATACCTCGCGTAGCGACTCTGCTGATAATGTGGCTGATGCCGAACACCAGTGCTGCCACAACGAAGAGACCGTTTCCGAGCAGTCGGTCGCGGTCGAGGTCTGCTGCGTTTCCACCAATCAGGACCATCACCATGCCGGCGAGGACAACGACCA
>CAZRNC010000329.1:0-3885 GCA_964601285.1 uncultured Thermomicrobiales bacterium
ACTTGACCGCTTGGCACTGTGTGTTAGAATGAATTCAGAACACATGTTCTATACCGCATGATACCATGAATTTGGCCGGGAGGTTCAGGATGATTGCCACCTACGAAACGCTCGAAAGCAGTGTCCTCATAGACGTGGAGAGCCGCCCCATTCAGCTCGCCGTTCATGAGCTGGAATTCCGCCTCGAACGAGGTTGGAATATGATCGAAGAACGGCAGATGGCTGGCCAGAATGTTGCGCGGCTGGAAGATCACTGGTTCGAACTGCTCAATCAGTACCAGGCGCTGCTCGACGGCGCACACTAGCCAATTGACGTTGACCCTTGCCGCTGCTAGCGTCTAGCACAATTGGACGGCAGCAGTTTTGTGCAAGGCAGGTCGACGATGATTTCTCCCTACCCGCTCGATTCCCTTCGAAGCTCGATTCAACTCCTCTCCGATTGGACATACCTGAACACCGGCACCGTTGGCGTTATGGCCGAGCCGGTGCTGACCGCCATGCTTGGATACATGTCTGCCTACGAGCGCGGAGGGCACACTGCCCAGGCAGCCGCCATTGATTCCTACGAAAACGCCCGCAACGTTCTCGCAGAATTGTTGGGAGTCGATCCAGGTGATCTGGCATTTAACCGGAATGCATCTGATGGAATCAATCTGATTGCAGCCGGCTTTCCCCTGCAACCCGGCGACCAGGTCATCACCAGCTCCGAGGAACACCCGGCAATGATTGTCCCCTGGCTGGCCGCCTGTGAGAAGGCCGGAGCCACTCTTCGTTATGTCGATGTTTCGCATGAACCCGATCGGTTGAAAGAACTCATCAGTGATGCACTCACCGATCAGGCGCGATTGGTAGCGATTAGTCACGTCTCGTGTGAGACCGGAACCCGAATCCCGGTCGAAGTGATCCGTGAAGCAGTCGGCGATGGCGTCTCAATCCTTGTTGACGCTTCCCAATCTGTGGGTCAGTTTCCGGTAAACATCCCGGACCTCAACGCAGATTTCGTAATTGGTAACGGTCACAAATGGTTGGCCGGTCCAAAGGGAACCGGGTTTGCCTGGTTGAGACCGGAGTCAATTGACCTCGTACGTCCGGTCTATTTCCATGGAGAAACGGTCAATCCCGGTTGGTCGCGCGACTATTACCAGCAAACACCACCGCCCCCTATCGAAGCATGCGCTGGTGCCGCTCGCTACGAGTTCGGAACTCGCTCGTGGCATCTTTACGGCGCACTCGCCGATGCCATCCTTTATCAACAGGAAATCGGTTGGAACGCCATTCACGAGCATGTCAAACACATGTCAGACCAGATGAAGGCCCAGTTGGCAGAGATCCCCGGAGTGCGCGTCATCACACCGGAACGGTGGGAAGACTCGTCTGGAATTGTGTCGTTCACGGTCGAGGGATTGGCTGGCACAGAAGTGAGCTCACGGCTGTGGAACGACTATCGCATAGCCCAGCGTCGCGTCGAGCGTCCTAGCGCCACCCGGGTTTCGGCAACCTACTTCACTTCGCCTGCCGATATCGAAGCGCTTGCCAATGCCGTCGATTCACTCGCTCGTGACGGTTGAGGTAATCGGAGCGTCCGCGTAGCAAACGTGATTGTGATACTCAACCCTGGTCTCGGCACCGTCGCGGGTAAGTCGTGTGATTGAGCAATTGCTGAAAGTGAACTGGTGGCGTGTTCGGGTCGGAAGGCCAAGCAACACCGTCATCATCACACGCAACACTCCGCCATGGGTGACAACCAGCACCCTGTGGTTCGCATCTGCCGGATGCGCAGCATCCAGCCGGTCCACAAACCGAACAATGCGGTTTCGGAGCTGTCGCACGCTCTCGCCCCCTGGCGGCGCGATCCCACGTGCGCTAAAGGCATTGCTGCCCCACTCTTCGGCCAGCCCATGCGGAGCCAGCACTGTGGCAAATTCGGTGATCGGCACGCCCTGGAGAACGCCGTAGTTCATTTCACGCAGGTCGCGGTCCAGAACCAGTTCACCACCAGGCCGCGAAGCAACGATGGCGCGGGCAGTGTTCGCCGCCCGCGCAAGGTCGCTGGAATACATGGCATCGAACGCGACGCCATCAAGCCATTTGCCGACGCACTGAGCCTGGTATTCGCCATTCTCCGTCAACAGCGTATCCATATGCCCCTGAAAAACGCGATCAAGATTCGACTGGGTCTCACCATGACGAACGAGATAGAGATCCAACGGCATTTACGACTGCTCCTGACGTTTTGCGAATTCGACTACTCGACGCTAATCTCGACGGACTCGATGAAGATCTCTTCATTTGGAACAGATCGTTCGCCACGAGCGCTCGCTGAAACGGAGACCGTTGCCAGCGCATCAACTGTTTCGATTCCAGACTCCACAATTCCAAAGATTGTGTAGTTTGGCGGCAGCGGATTGTCGGAGTGCATGATGAAGAACTGCGAGCCATTGGTGTTCGGGCCGGCGTTCGCCATCGCAACCGTACCGCGGACATACTCCCTGGTGACCGGCTCATCGGCAAAACGATAGCCTGGGCCACCCGCGCCGGTCCCGGTCGGATCACCGGTCTGAATCATAAACCCGGCCATAACCCGGTGGAACGGAACATTGGAGTAGAATCCCTGGTTCGCCAGGAAGACAAAGTTGTTAACCGTTACCGGCGATTCCGATTCGAACAGGTCAATGACAATCTCGCCCTTGTTCGTCTTGATCGTTGCCTTGTAATCCTTGCCGTCCTCCAGCTGCATCTCTGGTGGCGTATCCCACTGCATGGTTTCCCCTTCTGTTCCTGCTTCGCTGCCGGCCGGCACGGTTGCCGGCTCGGTTGCCTCTGATTCGGTACCTACTTGATTCGTTGGCGTTGGGTCCTCGATCGCGTCCTCGTCGCCGCAAGCAACAACCAGTGCGAGAACAAGCACTAATGCCAACACTTTTAACATGGCAATCGGACGCATCACCCGTTATCTCCGCCTACGGAACTAACCAGTCCAACGTCCGAGGCAATCGGGCGCAGCCCGTTGATGACGTTGCGAATATGGTCGTCAAATTCGATGCCCAGCACCTCGGCGGTATCCAGCATCGACTGCCGATCTACGGCACGGGCGAAGGCTTTGTCCTTCATCTTCTTGCGGACCGAGCGTGGTTCGATCTCGTCCAGCGATTTTGAGGGCCGCACCAACCCGACAGCCACAACGAAGCTGCCAGTCTCATCAACGGCAGCCAACGTCTTTCGCAATTGAGAGTCTCGGGGTACATCGAGGTGTTCGGCGTGGCTCAGTACGTCCTGAATGATCTCTTCAGGTACACCCCGTTCCCGCAGGATTGGTGCGCCTTCGTGCGGGTGTTGGTCGAGCGTGGGGTGCATCTCGAAATCGAAATCGTGAATGAGTCCAACGAATCCCCAGAGTGTTTCATCTTCACCAAAGATGCGGGCATACTCACGCATGCATGCTTCGACGGTGAGACAGTGGCGCAGAAGCGCCGGTTCCTTGACATGCTCAGTCAGCAATGCCCAGGCGTTTTCGCGATTGATCTCCATTGCCATCGCGGGCAGCTCTCCAATCGTTTGGCCCTCTGTCAACGGGCACACCAGCTATCATCCTACACGATCAACATTGCATCCCCGAAAGAGTAAAAGCGATATTGCTCCCGAACGGCATGCTCATACGCCGACCGAAGCAGATCTTCGCCGGCAAGTGCGCTCACCATCAAAAGCAGTGTTGTCCTTGGCAGATGGAAGTTGGTGACCATGGCATCCACCAGCCGGAACTCATGCGGCGGCGTAATGTACACCTGAGTGGACCCGGACAGCCCCTTGCCTTGTGTGATCCGATCGCCGATCGACTCCAGTGTGCGAACGGCTGTCGAACCAACCGCAACGATCCGCCGGTTCTCC
>CAZRNC010000330.1:0-3878 GCA_964601285.1 uncultured Thermomicrobiales bacterium
ACCTCAACCTTCTTGCCGGTGTGCAGCGTCAGGTAGTCGATCCGTTTTTCCAGCGGCACAATCCAGCGGTTGAGCAGTTCTCTCGGCCGAACCTGCTGCCGGCCGAAGTCGTCGATGAGCAGCATGCCGCCGTTCGCCTTGAACTGCAGCGGAGCTTCGTAGTATTTGCTGTCGTTGTCCCAGACCAGATCGAGAGAACTCAGGGTCAACTCACCACCAACGATGATTGACGGGCGTCGACAAACGACCCACCGCCGATCGGTGTCGGAGCGCTGGTTGCTGGTTCCAACCGGGACATGGTTGTGGAAATCCAGTACCTTGATGATCTGTCCGTCGACGATGATCGCGTGCGGAATCAGTACTGCACCACCCAGCAGATCAGTGATCCGCTCGGCGATGGTCGTCTTGCCATTGCCCGGATCGCCGAACAGGAATAGCGAACGTCCGGTGTTCACCGCCTGGCCTAGGGTGTCCAGCACATCGTCGGAGAGAACGAGATCGGACGTCGCCCGGCGGACATCTGCCGGCTTGATCCTGATCTGGCCAATTGCCTGACCGCGAACCACCTCAACATAGGCCTGCAAGGTTACCGGAGCAGGGCCGATGTAATTGCTGCGTTCGATGATCTGGTGCGCGCGGTTCGAGCCTTTCGGCGTGGTGACGTACTGATAGGCTAGTTCGCCGAACCCGTTGGTGCCGGCAACTTCGATGAACTCTTCACGTTTGAGAACTACAAGCGCCCGGTCGATCACGTTGAAGAACGGCAGGCAGAGCGTATCGGCAATCGACTGGGCTGTGGTCAGGGAGTTGTAATAGATCACCTTCAGGACCAGGTCGGCGATGACGCTGAGGTCCAGCCCGGTTTCGTCGATGTTTGAAGGTTCGCGCAAGAATGGTGCAGGATTCGGTGGGGCTTGCTGCGCAGGCGCGGAACCTTGCATTGCCCGGGCGGAAGTCGCGATGGTCATTCTTGCTATGCCTTCCTGCGGTGTTTGTCGCCTCGCACACCAGTATTAGAACGGTATCGCCACAGGTTAGGTGGAGCAGTAGCGACACAGTCCTGATTCTCAAGGGACTTCGGTGGTTTCTGCCGGTACCATCGGGAGATGCCGGCGGTACGGTCAGGGGAGAACGACTCTGTCGCCGTCAACCAGGCCAGAGACAACCTCTGCCCTACCGGAACTGCGATAGCCGAGGATGACTTCCTGCTCGACCGGCGTGCCGTCCCGGAGAACCTGAACGAATGCCCGGTTGCCAACAGTGCGGATTGCCCGTTGAGGGATGAGTAACACGTCATCCCGCGCTTCGGTGACGATCGTGACATCGGTGTTCATTCCGGGCCGGATGTCGAGATCATCTGGCAACGTCAACGCAATGGTCGTCGAGAAGACGGTTGCGCCGCCCTGCTCACGCGCGGCGGGAGCGGTCGCCAAGACGACCCCGGGAATCTCGCGGTCGGGGAACGCATCGAGGCGCATCGTCGCTTCAGCCCCGATCTGCACATTTGCCAGGTCAAGTTCATCGACCGTCGCGACAACTTCCAGATCATCCCGGGCGAAAAGCACCGCCACCGGAGCGGTCCGGTTGACCAGATCGCCCTGACGCACCGGAACCTCGAGAATAGTCCCGGCCCGTGGAGCGACGATAACGGCATTGGTAAGCGCCAGCTCGGCGTCGGCCAGGGCCAATTCTGCTGCATCGACTCGTTGGGCCGCCTGGATGACCGTCAGCCGGCGAGTCTCATTGTCTGGCTCCTCATCAAGCGCCCGCTCTGCCAGTTGCAGGGCAAACTCGGCGTCTTCAAGCTGCTGGTTGGCGGATGCCTCGGTTCGTTCAAGCGGAGTTGTAACCAGCATGACCAGGATGTCGCCGGCTGCGACAACATCGCCAGCCTCAACCGCAACGATCTCAACCTCGCCGGCGACTGCTGACCGGACGGTTGTTGAACTGGTGCTCTGGACCTTGCCGATGGTCTGGATTGTGACATCGATCGATCCGCGGGAAACGGTGTAGGTCTCCTCTTCGTCATCGCCCAGCAGGAACCAGCCGCCTACGACCGCAGCGACCAGGATCAGCACTGCCGCGGCAGCTATCAGCGCCTTATTCATAGCGCAGTACCTGGATCGGTTGGATACGGGACGCCAGTAGCCCCGGGAGCGACGACACCGCGGCAACCGCAAGCAGCGCCACCAGGAACGTTGCAACAACGTTCATCAATGAGAGGTGGAACGACAATTCAAACAACTCCCTGCTCGTCAGGTTCACCATCACCTTCGCCAGAGGATAGCCAACCAGCACCCCGGTGACGAGTCCGATGGTCGCGAGGGCTATCCCCTCGCTGATCAAAATCGTCAAAATGTGGACCGAACGTGCTCCGAGTGTCCGCAAAATGCCGAACTCCCGGCGCCGTTCGGTGATGTTGATCAGCAGGGTATTGGCAATGCCAATCAATCCGACCAACGCCACGACCACGACCATTGCATTGAGCATCAGGGTCAGGACGTCGATTGCTCGCCGGGCGCTCTGCTGGTCCTCATGCGCAGCAAGCGATACCGGCCCGTTGAGTCGCAATTGCTCTTCCAGCTGTTCCAGCGTTGCATCAACAAATGCCGGATCACTGGAACGCAGCTTCAGTGCAAAGACATCAACCAGGCCGGTGCGCCCGATCAGCCGGTTGAGATCAGATGTAGCCATGAACACCTTGCCGGTGGTGGTGCTTCCCAGATAGGTGCTGGAGTCGTTGACGATCCCAGAGACGGTCACTGGCACTCTCCGGTCGCCGATATCCAGCAGAACGGTTTCTCCGGCATTGACGCCGATTTCAGACGCCAGGTTTTTCGAAAGCACAGCACTCATCGGGTTGGTCCGGGCGAACCAGCTACCTTCGACGAGGCGGTAGGAGTACAACGGATTATCGACCGGCATTCCCCAGATGTCAGTTCGTGTCGAGCCAATTGCTCCGGTGGCGCTTGTCCATGCCTCGACCTGCAAGACATTTGGATTGCTGGCAATGTTGCTGGCCAGCGCCGGGCTGGTTTGCCGGCGGAAGGAAATCCAGCCGTCCGCTCCGTAGAGGTCGTACAGTTCATCAACAGTCGTCTCAACTGACTGGCTGAGTGCCTGGGTGGAGACGAACGCTGCCACGGCAACGGTCACCACAATCAGCGTCATTGCAGTCCTGCCCGGCCGGCGCATGACATTTCGCAACCCGACGGCAACATTGGAACTGACCCGTGCGACCGGTGCCGTTAGCTTGCGGATTGTTCCCAGACCGCGTTCGAGTCGCACACCGGACGAGCGCAGCAGCGGTGCGACCTTCTGGTTTGCTCCCAGCAGAGCCGGCAGGATCGTCGACCCGATAGTTACGACAGTTCCAACTAGCGCGGCCAGGCCGAGTTCACGACCGGTGAGCGAAAGTTCCGGCTCGCTGAGTCCGGTCATGTTTGTCAGGTACGATGCAACGAAGAGACCCACCATCAAACCAATTAGCAATCCGGCGATGGTGCCGGCAATGCCAAGAACAATCGCGTAAGCGAGGTAGGTGGACATCACCTGCCAGCGCCTCCCGCCGGTGCTCTTGATGATCCCGATCTGGTTACTCTCTTCGGCCATAACTGCCAGCATCGTGTTGGCGATCAGGAACGACGATAGCGCGGCGCCTAGCACCGAGAAGATCGTCAGCAGCAGCAACAACGTGTTGAGTTCCTGGGATCCGACGAACCCGGATGGATCACGAATCGTGAAGCTTCCGGCAAACACGCCCCGCTTTGACAGCAGGCTGGAGACCTCAGACGCGGTCTGCCCGGCTTGCTCGGGATCGTTCACGCGGATCAGGAGATAGTTGTCCGCTGACCGTCCGGAGTAGGACTGGACGGTTG
>CAZRNC010000331.1:0-3875 GCA_964601285.1 uncultured Thermomicrobiales bacterium
CGTTACAGATGCGCCAGTCGTTCGGACCATGGCGTTACAACGATGTGTCACTTTTGCGACGGACACCGGTCCAACAGAAATGGCGCACCAAACGGTGCGCCATTTGCGAATTGCTTGTTCTTGTTTGGAGATCAGCAGGCGATTGAACGCAAGCTGGCAGCTTCGGCGACTCGTTCGACGGCGATGTGGAATGCCGCTCGACGCAGGCTAAGATCGAGTTCTGCGGCCCGGTTGACGACGGCTTCGAAAGCACTTGTCATCATCGCATCGAGTTCTTCGCGAACCCGCTCCAGCGTCCAGATTGTACCTTGCAGACCCTGAAGCCACTCGAAGTACGAGACGACGACGCCACCTGCGTTGGCAAGGATATCCGGGACAACAACCACGCCTCGTGCGGTCAGAATCTCGTCGGCTGCCAGCGTCGTCGGGCCGTTTGCACCCTCGACGATAATGCGTGCCTGAATCTGGTCGGCGTTGGCTTCGGTAATCTGGCCCTCAAGTGCAGCTGGGACGAGGACGTCACATGGCAGCGTCAACAGTTCACCTGGTGCAATGATCTGGGCTTCCTCGCCGGGATAGCCAGCCATCAATCGACCTTCTGTTCGGGCGACATGATCGTTCAGCCGGTTGATGTCGAGACCTTCCGGTGCATAGAGTGAGACACTGACGTCGCCGATCGCGATGATCTTTGCACCCGCGGCATGGAGTGACTGCACCGTGTCGAAGCCGACCTTGCCATAGCCCTGGACGACGATTTTCGCACCTTCAACCGGGATTCCGAGACGCGCCAGCATGAGCATGGCGGCATGGGCGACGCCACGCCCGGTTGCTTCGCCACGTCCGGCACTGCCACCGAGGTTGACGGGCTTGCCGGTAACGACTGCAGGATCAAAGACCCCGGTCCTGCGCTCGATTTCGTCCATGAAAACAGCCATTGTCTTGGCGTCGGTGTTAACGTCCGGAGCCGGGATGTCGACGCGTGAGCCAACTACCGATGCAATTGCACCAGCATAGGCGCGGGTAAGGCGGGTAAGCTCGCCGTCGGACATCCGGCGTGGTTCGCAGGTAACACCGCCCTTTGCGCCACCGTACGGGATGTTGACCAAGGCACACTTCCAGGTCATCAAGCTTGCAAGTGCCCGGACTTCATCCAGGTCGACGGAGGGGTGGTAACGGAACCCGCCCTTTGCCGGGCCGCGAAGCCGGGAATGCTGGACACGGTAGCCTCGAAAGATCTCTACCTCGCCATCGTCCATCAAGACCGGCAGCGCAACTGCCAGTTCTTTCTCCGGGGTATCCAGCAGTTGCTGAAGTCCACGCTTGAGTCCAATTCGCTCACAGGCTTCTCGAACAAGTGTCTGGGCATCCTGGAGGAGGTCTGAACCGGATGAATGGGAGGGCGCGGGTGATGTTGGGGTGTTGCTGACTGCACTAATCATTGCTCTGTACTCCCTGGTTGAAAGTTGGCGCCAGCAAGTGCCAGCACTCACCCTAATGGTGATGCCACAACCATGAGAGTTGCGTGAGAGAAGCGGTGTGGAGTATGAGAATCACATGAGAGAGTTTGAGGCGTAACCCGAATAGCCAGCTGAGGTTCAACCGGCAAGATGTTATCTTACTCGGTCGCCAGCCGATAGCCAACCCCGGGTGTTGTCAGCAGATAGCGGGGATTCGCCGGTTCAGGCTCGATTTTGCGCCGTAAGTAGCGAATATAGGTCCGTAAGTAGTCGATTTCGTCACGATACTCCGAACCCCATACTTCGATCAGTAGCGCCGTATGGGTCAGCACCTGGTTTGGGTGGCGTGCGAGCGTGACGAGCAACCGGAACTCGGTTGGCGTGAGATGCACGAGTTCGCCGTGGCTGGTGACCTGCTGGGCAGCCATGTCGATCACCAGATCGCCAAGCTCTATCCTTGCCGGCGTCTCGGCAGTAACCACAGAACGCCGGAGCACTGCCCGGACTCTCGCGAGCAGCTCCCGTGCGCCGAATGGCTTGACAATGTAATCATCGGCGCCGGCCTCGAATCCCTGCAGTTTGTCCTCTTCGCCGGCACTGGCGGTGAGCATGATGATTGGAACCATCGAGAATCCACGGATACGCCGGCAGACTTCAAACCCGTCGGTCGACCCCGGCAACAACAGGTCCAGCAGGATCAGGTCCGGTGGATCAAGAACCGTATGTTCTATAGCGCGTTCGCCATCGGGAACGGTGGCAACCTGGTAGCCGGCAGTTTCGAGAATGGCACGTATGAGCCGGACAAGCCGAGGCTCATCCTCGACCACCAGGACACTTGCAGCGTTGACCGGTGCGCGTTTGCTCATGCGTCAATGCTACCTGTCACAGATCGCCAGTGTAGGGCAATGTAAAGGACAAGGTTGTCCCCTTTCCTGGTTCACTCCGTGCCCAGATTCTGCCACCATGGGCACGGACAATCGATGCACTGATCGGTAGCCCCAAACCAGTTCCCGAAACACGTCGCCGGTTTGAGGAAGCTCTGAAGAAGCGATCGAAGAGCTTCTTCATGTCTTCAGCTTCCAGGCCAAGCCCTTCGTCGCCGACGCTGACAATCACTTCTCCGTCCGACATCGTGCCGGCAATCGTGATAGTGCCGCCTTCGGGAGAATACTTGACTGCATTATCTACCAGATTGGTCAGCACCTGCTCAATACGCTCGGAGTCGGCCTCAATAACCGGAAAGTCGGGCGTGATGTCGATGTTGAACCGGTGTACCGGCGTCTGGATCATCATGCGTTCAACAACGCGGCGAATCGTCATGGGCAGAAGGATCGGCTCCTTGTCGATTCTGACGGAGTTGGCATCGAAGGATGCGGATTCCAGGATTGCGCCGATCAACCGGGAAAGGCGGTCACTCTCCTGATCGATGATCTCCAGAAACTCTCGAATTGTCGTGTCATCCCAGCCGGCATCTTCAAGTAGCAGGGCCGTGGCATAGCCCTTGATCGATGCGAGCGGCGTCCGCATTTCGTGAGAGAGCATCGAAATCGCGTCAAGTTTGAGATGTTGCGCTTCTTCTACCAACCGGGCGTGGTCGGTGGCTGTCTGGTGGCGAGACTCCAGCACCGGTGAGAGCATCTGGATAACAGAAAGGATCTCCGGCTCGGAGATCTGCGCCGGTTGGTCAGCCCGTGTGGCGATCAGCATGCCAGCAAGTTGACCGTTGGATGGAATTGGAATGCAGGAGTGGTTTCCATCCTGGAGTGATTGATGGGCATACTGATCTCCGGCGACCAGAATCCGCCAGGTGGCTGCGGGGTCCAGTGCTTCCGCGATGAGTGGCGGTGCGACAACGACGATCTCCTCAACCGTCGTTGTCGCGAGCAAGGCAACAGCCAGCCTGACCAGTGGATCGGCGATCACGCACCGACGACCGAAATGTCAATGGGTGGCCGCAATGTCGCACAGGCTGCCAGCGCCGTGTGGACATCGTTGTTCAGGAAACGTTCGATCAGGTCCTCATCGGTCATGATGTTGCGTTCCACTTCCGGAAGTGCTTCGTGAGTGAGTGCATAGTCAAATCGCGGACCCCATTTGCGAGCGCCAAGCCGGGCCGTCGTCGAACAGTTGTCGACCATGTAGGCAACGCCACGCGCGTGCATGTAGGGGTTCAGCGAGTCGACCGCTTCGATGATTGACTCGTTGGCGATCTCCGACCACGGGTGGCCGCGCTCCCGGAACAGATCGACCTGAGCCATCATCGTTGCGATATACGCGCCGGCAGTGAAAGCGTTGATCGGAATCTCTCGCTGGTCGCGGGTTGCCCGAACCTGCGCTCCAACCTGCCACATCGCGCTGCCTTCGACCGTTCCCATGGGCTGTTTCGGCAGGCGGTCGCAAGCCAGGATGACGCTGCGG
>CAZRNC010000332.1:0-3874 GCA_964601285.1 uncultured Thermomicrobiales bacterium
CATCGATGGAAGACAACCGAAGAAGTGGCGGAACAGCTGGGGGTGTCTGAATCAACGGTCCGGCGTTGGCTCCGGCAGGAGAAGCTGGAAGGTCAGCGCATCGGCCGGCGTTGGCTGGTTCCGGAACAACCCAACACCGAGCTAACCGTCGCCGAAGCAGCAGCCCTCGTCCGCGCCCACCCCGACACGGTCCGCCGCTGGCTCACCGAAGGCAAGCTCCCCGGCCACCGCACCGCCCGCGAATGGCGCATTCCGAAAGCCGCTCTGGTCAACCTCATCGAGCAACCAACGGTTACCGGCTACCAGATGAGTGACAACTGATATCGTAATGCAAAGGTAGAAGTTGCATTGAATTGTATTTGGGGTGCTCTGTCGTACCATGAGTAAGCTCGACGTAGCGACACGACTCGCCGGCCTCGCGGAGTTCCTGCCGATCTTCACTGACCCTGGCTTCTCGGAAGGCAGGTGGAAACCGGAGCCCGGAGACGACGTTGGCGAGGTCAAGCAGATGGCGTGGTTCCAGTATTCGCCCGAGGTGCAACGGTTCCATGAGATGGTTTACGAACTCGAGTGGATCGTCGTGTTTGACTATGGCAAGTGGATGAATTCAGAGGAAGCGCGACAGTTTTTCACTAATCCGGCCACGATTGCGAATGCCAGCATCGTGCAACTCGAACGCCTCCTGACGGCCATCATGCGATCCGACCGCTTTATCGAAGGAGCTATTGCAACTGCATTTGAGGACGGTCACATTCCTGCCATCGTCCGCCGGGCAGACGTTCTCTTGCAGGAAATGGCCGGGCATTGAGGATGCGTTCTCAACCTCCCTACATCCTCGCGCTCGACCAAGGCACCACAAGCACACGAGCAGTGCTGTTTGACCGGACTGGCAAGGTTGTTTCATCCGCGCAGCGCGAGCTCCCACTGATCCTCCCAAAGCCGGGATGGGCGGAGCATGACCCGGAGCTGATCTGGAGTTCCGTCGTTGAGGTCTGCCGGGCGGCGGTCGGCAGCCGGACAGTGGCGGCGATGGGCATCACCAACCAGCGTGAGACGATTGTCCTCTGGGAACGCTCGAGCGACAAACCGGTGCATAACGCAATCGTCTGGCAGGACCGGCGGACGGCTGAACTCTGCCAACGCGCCGCTCAAGACGGACTGGAACCGCTCGTTCAGGAGCGAACTGGATTGCTCCTTGATCCCTATTTCTCGGCAAGCAAGATCGCCTGGTTATTTGAGATCCAACCGGATTTGCGGGAACGCGCCCGGCGGGGAGAACTGCTGGCCGGCACGATCGATTCCTTCCTGCTCTGGCGTCTGACCGGTGGACGAACTCATGCGACCGATGCCACCAATGCCGCACGAACGATGCTGTTCAACATCCACACCGGCGCATGGGACCCGGATTTGCTACGGGCCTGGGATGTTCCGGAATCGATCCTGCCGGAAGTACGGGATTGCAACGCTTCGTTCGGCGCGACATCGCCGGATATCTTTGGACAGGAAATTCCGATAACCGGCATCGCCGGCGACCAGCATGCGGCGACGATTGGCCAGGCATGTTTCGAACCAGGTATGGCGAAATGCACCTACGGAACCGGCGCGTTTCTGGTGCTCAACACCGGAAACACACCGGTACTGTCGAACAACCGTCTGCTGACCACGCTGGCATACCAACTCGACGGCGAACGTACCTACGCGCTGGAGGGCAGCATCTTCTCGGCCGGCTCAGCGGTCCAGTGGCTGCGCGACGGATTGGGCATCATTCCGGACGCGCCAACCTCGCAACCTCTTGCCGAAAGCCTTGACAGCAACGGTGGCGTCTACATGGTGCCGGCGTTCACCGGGCTTGGCGCTCCCTATTGGGATCCGGATGCGCGCGGTGCGGTAGTCGGCATCAACCGCGACACAGGGCCAGCCCATTTCGCACGGGCTGTCCTGGAGTCGGTCGGTTACCAGACACTCGACCTGATCCGGGCCATGGCCGGCGATGCTGGCGACATGCCGGTCGAACTGAGAATCGACGGCGGCATGGCAGCCAACGACTGGCTCTGCCAGTTTGTGGCCGATATGGTGGGTTGCCCGGTCCGGCGGCCGGCGAACATTGAGACAACCGTCCTCGGCGCTGCCCTGCTTGCCGGTCTCGGCGCAGGCATCTACTCCTCGCTCGACGACCTGAAATCGGTCTGGCAGGACGATCGCACCTGGACGACGCAGATGGGCGACGACACGCGGGACCGGCTGTACGACGGCTGGCAGGACGCCGTCCGCCGGACCCGCGCGAACTGATCGCCTGTCAGGCCGGGTCACGCCCCAACTGGTCGCGGAACGCTGCCCGCAACTCCTCGCGCAGTTCCGGACGCAGCAGCACATCCGCCGCAGTTTGGGCCAGCAGAATCGCACCAGTCGCCGTCAGCTCATCAGCACGTTCACTCTGCGCAGCGACTGCGAATTCCTGGGTATGTGCGCCAGTCCCGACATCCGCAATCTTCAGATAGGGATGGATCGTCGGAACAAGCTGGCTGACATCGCCGATGTCGCTCGATCCGACGCCGGCGCCGGCTGGTGGTGTCTCATGTTCCAGCCCCAGCCCGGTCAGGTTCTCACCAAACGTCTCGACCAGTTTGGTGTTGCTCACTCGCTGCTTGTAGCTGATGCCCTCGGTAATCTTCGCCTCTGCACCGGTCGCCAGGGCAGCTGCTTCGACCATATTGCGGAACTTGCCGTTTAGCTCTTCAAGATAGCTCTGGTCGTTGGCACGCACCAGGATACTGGCCGAGGTGTATTCCGGGATGACATTGGCCGCATCGCCACCGTGGGTGATGACACCATGAATCCGGGTGTTGGCCTTGAACGCCTGGCGAAGCTGGTTGATGCTAAAGAAGAGTTGGAGCATCGCATCCAGCGCATTGATACCGCTCTCCGGCGATGAGGACGCGTGGGCAGGCTTGCCAAAAAACTCGACTTTGTAGGGAGTAACGGCCAGCGAACCGCGATCCAGATAGGTGCGGTCGCGAGGGTGCATCATCATCGCAGCCGACAGACCGTTGAACACGCCCGCCTCGGCCATGATGACCTTGCCGCCGCCACCCTCTTCCGCCGGCGTGCCGATCACCTTGATCGTGCCTTCGAACTCGCCCAATGCGCGCCGCAGGATAATCCCGGCGCCCATGCCCCAGGTGCCAATCAGGTTGTGTCCGCAAGCGTGGCCGATCTGGGGCAGTGCGTCGTACTCACAGAGGATGCCGACGACCGGCTCACCGCTGCCATAGGTGGCAACAAACGCCGTTTCAAGGCCTGCAACGCCGCGTTCGACATCGAAGCCGTGTTCCTCGAGTTCGCCGGTTAGCAACTGCATCGCCTTGTGCTCCTGAAAGAGCAGCTCCGGATTGGCATGGATCGTTTGGGAAACGTTGATCAGCTGTGGATGCAACGCCTTCGCCTCGGCAACGATTCGTTCCTTGACTTCCTGTAGCGTGGTGTCGCTCATGCTTACCCCTGTCCGAGTACTTCCAGTCGATACGTTCAGGTCATTTGAACGCCACATGACGCAGACGTCAAGAAGCCCGGCTCCACGATGGGGACAGCCGGGCTTCTTGATGCGGATGAGAGTGAACGTTTAGTCAAAGTCTATCTCGTTGATGGATTCGAGCAGGAATTCCGCTGCTTCCCCGTTCGCAGTGAGGTCGCCGACACGCGCATCAAACAATGCCTGCATCTCTTCCGACCCGCAGTCAAGCTCGTCCGACTTCTCACTGATCTCATCGACCGACGCTTCAAAATCGGTAACGAATTCTGGCGGTTCCGACATTGCAGCAATTTCGGCCATCGACATGTCAGCTGTTGAGTCCAACAGACGTTGGACAATTGGCAT
>CAZRNC010000333.1:0-3858 GCA_964601285.1 uncultured Thermomicrobiales bacterium
ACGACGATCATATGGATGGTGCCGGCCGGAAAGGTCGACCAGACTGTTGCCAGTTGAAATGCGGCCTCGGTGACATCCTGCGTCGAAATGTGGTGCGTGACATCTACCAGTGTCGTTCGCGGGTTGACGGTGAGCAAGGCGCCCTTCATGGCAGCCACATAGCCATCAACCGTCCCGAAGTCAGTCATCAGTGTCACAATGCCATTCGCAGCCAAGTCTCTAACCCCCTGTGTGTCCCGCGGCAGACGTTCCCCCGGGCATTGTACAGTGACCACTATGAAGATGGGTTTCGAACATCGTCGATCAGTCCTGCTCGTGGAAGCGCATGGAGCGGGTTCGCACGCCCGGGTCAACGACCTGCTGGCGAAACATTCGCGTCACGATCTCCGGATTGTCCAACCGGAACCGCTCCACTGGCGACAGCAGGCGCTTACCGCCCACTACCGGCTTGCTCCTGAGCTAGGCGCAATGGATTCCGCCTGGACACCGGACGTCATCATCTTTTCCGGAACGTTCAACATCGCGGCCCTGCTCGAACTCGCACCACCACGTTTCCGGGCAGCACAGCGTGTCGCCTATTTTCACGAGAGCCAGTGGACCTACCCGGCCCAATCCGGCGACGTCCGGCCATACATCGTTCAGCACCTGGATGCGGTGCTACTTACCAGCGAAACCTGGTTCAACTCGTGCTATCACCGCGATGTCTTCCGGAAGTCGGTCGAACTGCTCTCGCCGGAAATCGTGCCTGCAAGCACCATCGAATCGATCCTGCGAAAACTGGAAGTTGATTCTCGAGTCGTCTATCCCCCGGTGACACTAGACCATCCAGCCAGACTCTCGGACCACTCTCATACCAGCCGGATCGTTTGGAACGCTCGCTGGGATTATGACAAACGCCCGGATCGGTTTTGCGATATGTTGAAACATATCGCGGCAACTGGAGCAGCCACCGATGTGCTAGTCCTCGGCACTGGTGGGACAAACCCAAACACGATTCTGGCTGAAATTGGCCAAACTGCAACTATTCCGGGTCATCTCCTTCGTCGCGACAACTACGAGGAGTACCTGGCCGGCGGTGGAATTGTTGTCTCCACCGCCGACCATGAATTCTTCGGCATTGGCATCCTGGAGGCTGTCCTTGTCGGCGCGGTTCCTGTGCTGCCGGCTCACCTCGCCTATCCGGAAACGCTTCCCTCTGCGTGGTTCTATCGCGCCGGCGACATTGGTGACCTTGCCAGGGTGAGCATGGCTGCCATGAAAGCAGTGGCCACGCCGATGCTGCACCGGGCTGACGCTGAACGATTTCTTGCCAGCTCGATCGTTCCAGTCTGGGATGACCTGCTCGATCAGATTGCCAGGCCGTAGGCATCTCGCCGGGGATCACTGCCGACCGAGAAGACTCCGCGGTCCCGGTCAACCTGGATCACCTGTACCGAACCAATCGACCCCCAGCCTGGCTGCCGGAGGACCAGATGCCCTCGGCGCTGCAAGCCCTCAATTGCCTGGTTCGCAAACCGTGATTCCATTTGCAGATGGTTCGCGCTGGAGTGTGGCCAGTTGGCGTCCTGCCCATCTACAAAACTTCGCCAGCGTGGATACTCGACCGCTTCCTGCGGGTTCATGCCGTAGTCCAGCATGTTCACCAGCACTTGATAGATTGTCTGGACCTGGCCATCTGCACCGGGAGTACCAATCGCCATCGCCGGCTGGTCATTGTCGAGCAGAATCGCCGGGCTTACGGTGTGGCGAACCCGTTTGCCAGGCTCAAGCCGGTTCGGATGCCCTTCGTCAAGATGCCAGTACAGCATCCGGTTGTTGAGCAAAATCCCGGTATCGCCGGCAACATAGGCCGAGCCAAACGGACCGTTGATCGATGTCGTCATCGAGGCAACGTTGCCGTCCCGGTCAGCAGCTGCAAGGTAGGTCGTATCGCTGCCGATGTTGGAGTCTGCGACCTGTTGGGCGCGGACGCGTCCTGGATCGAGCGCACCAAGGCGCTCCAGCGCATACGCTTCAGTCAACAGGTTTGCAGGCAGTTCACCGCTAAATCGCGGATCGCCAGTGAACCGCTCCCGATCCTCAAAAGCGAGTTTCTTGATTTCGACCATATGATGGATCAACTCGGACGACCCGGCTTTCCAGTCACTCAGATTGAGCAATCCGGTCATCATCAATTCCTGAAGGAGAACATGCCCCGAAGAGTTCGGCCCAGGCTCATAGACGGATAGCCCACGATATGGCGCAACTAGCGGCCTGACAATCTCTGCCTGCATGCCTGCCAGCGATTCTTCATCGACCAATCCGCCATCTGCAGCCACTGCTGCTGCCAACCGCGCAGCCAGCGGCCCACGGTAGAGCGATTCACCATAGGTTTCGCCAATTTCCCGCAACGTGTTGCCCAGGTTGAACTGGCGCAGCACCTCGCCAACAGGCGGTATCCGGCCATGCGGCATGAAGACTGCCGCGCCGGAAGGTTGGCTCAGGAACGCTGACTCCATCATCTCCATAAACGTGACAAAGTTGTGATAGACCGGGAACCCGTTGGTTGCCAGGTTGGCTGCAGAGTCCAGCACCTCGGCAAACTCCAGCTTGCCCCAGCGCTTGTGCATCATCGCCCAGCCGGCAACAGCACCCGGAACCGATGCTGCAAGCGGACCTTTCCGGGGTATACCGTCCTGGTAGAACTCGACTGTTGCCCGTGCCGGCGCTGGTCCGGAACCGTTCACGGTGAAGACTTCGCGGGCTGATGCGTCATAGACCAGCGTAAATCCGTCGCCACCAACTCCCGACATATGTGGTTCGACCACGCCGACAGCAGCAGCCATCGCAACGATGGCATCGACCGCTGAACCTCCGCGTTCAAGCATCCGGATTCCGGCCATCGCGCCCAGGGGATGCCCGCAGGTCACTGCGCCCTGGGTTCCCATTACCACTGGACGTCCGGCGGTCTCAATCTGAAATGGCACGAACTGTCACCCTTCGTTTGCTACTGGCGCAGGGTCCAACCTGCCTGCTCCTGATCATCATAGACGTGATCGAGGTACGCAAACCATTGGGTAATGTCATCGTTGAAATGGTCGATGAAGTGCGATTCAAACGCACCGATCGTCTGCCACCAGTCATCATCATCCATTCCCTGCATCAGTTCCTGGGCAAGCTCGTCAATCGGTACCTCTTCTCCGGATTCCTGATACTCCTTCTGCAACTGTTCAAGGTCCCAGAGCCAGAAGAGCCGTTCGAAGACTTCCCGGATCACCGGTTCACGCTTCCGGTATGCGTTGACCATCGCCGTGTAATCTTGCCGGGGAACCAGCTTGATGTTGAACCGGCCATTCTCGTCCATGAATTTGCTGTAGTCGCGTGTCACCCCGAGGGCTCCTCTCGATTCCGGTTCCCGATCCCGGCAATGCGGGCTTCATCTGGAGTGTTGATATTGGATAGCGATTCAAGCTCCGGGTCAAACTGGCGCATCCATCCTTCGTCCAGTTCGACAACATTCAGCGTCCCCAACAGCTTCTGCAGGCTACGCCGCCCATCTGAAAGATGCTGCTCAACTGTTGGAAGACATTGCTTCCGATAGATCGCATGCAACGGTTCCAACCGCCTGGCACCCTCAATGAGCCGCACCGGCACCAGCGCGTCTCCATCAAACGCTGTCGATGCCATTGCATCAAGCAACCCAGTTTGCAGGAACGGCATGTCGCAACCAACCACAAGCACCCGATCATGCCTCGCCTGGAGCAGCGCGGTCTCCAGACCGGCCAGTGGACCGGAACCTTCCTGCCGATCCGGATAGACTGGCACGCCAAACTCGCGGTATGCAGCACGCTCCCCGGCGACAAAGACATCGGTCGCAAC
>CAZRNC010000334.1:0-3857 GCA_964601285.1 uncultured Thermomicrobiales bacterium
TGCTCCGGCCAATCGCCACCCGCACCATCCGCCAGCAGCTGGACAACGACCTCCAGACCCTGAAGCGGATTCTCGAGGGGTGATAATCCTGGGGTAGATCAGGCACCAAAGAGTCGAGGCAATACACTGTGAACTCGTTTGGGGTCGTCTGCGATCCGAAGTGGTTCTCAGGTTACCGCGAAATCCCCGTAGGGGCGCAATGATGAACGATGACGTACCAAACCGGCAATGAGGAGCGACTATCTCATACCGTCATCCCGAGCGTAGCCGAGGGACCTCGAGAGTCGGATCTCTTGGGAGACGTCAAACTTCGATTCTCGAGGTCCCTCGACTTCGCTCGGGGTGACGGATTTGGCCCGGTCTTCACTGACTCCGAATCATCCGCGAACGCTCGTACATTGCGATGAACTCATCGACGCTGGTTGACGCGACTGCGCGGCCGATGACCTCCAACGGCACATCGTCCAGCTTCTTGAAGCGGACACAGCTCTTGCCCATGTTGAGCTTCTTCCCGGTCGCTTCCCATTCGGCGTGGAACTGGTCCTCACGCTCGCTGTCGCTATAGACACACTGCAGATAGAGCGAGACATACTGCTTCTGCGACGCCAGACCGATGTAGCTCAACGGCTGCTTGTTGTAGGTAACCGGATAGCGTTCGAGCGGGATATAGTAGCCAATCATCCCGTATTGCATGCCCTCCTCGTAGCCATCCGGCAGGTTCGCCTGGATAACTGATCTCAAGGTTGAGAGGATCTGCTTCCGGTCGGCCGGCAGTTCGTCAAGGTATGCCTCAACCGTTGTGGCCTTGCTCTGTGCCATTGCTATTGCCTTCTCTGTTACTATGGGACATAAGAATCACAATTCAATCCTCCCAACGGAAGGTGGAGCACCATGAGCGCCAACGCAGCAACCGCCGTCGACCGTGTCATTGAGCACCTCTGCTCGAAGGGTTTGTTCGGTGATGTCGCCGAACTCTGCGAATCCCGCAACGATTGTGTCGTTGTCGTCACCTGCCCGGATTGTGGACATATGTTCACCCTCGATGACGACGAATACGATGTGCTGCTGAACTGGAGCCGCACCTCAACGCAGTCCTGCGGAGTCCCGTTTTAGCGTTATTCAGGCTGCCTCATTCATCCGGCAGAAGCAGGATGCGTGGATCCGCGTGTCACTGCGAGCCAGCGCAAGGTCGAGCCGCTGTTTGATCATGCGGGCTTCGTCGTGCTGGCCGAGGCGTTGGAGACACTCGTGGTAGCCATGTAATGCCCAGACGTTCTCCGGATGCTGGAACGCTCGTGCCAGGCTGCCATCCAGCCCAAGATCTGCCCGGTAAACTGCGGCCGACTCTTCAATATGTCCCTGCTCCAGCAGCAGCGCACCGAAGGCGTGCCGGGTTGGCTGCATCCAGCCCCAGGGTTCGTCGTAGAGCAGACCGTCATCTAACTCAATTGATCGGCGCAGGTGCTCCCATGCGAGATCATGATTGCCCTTACGATACTCCAGCTCGCCATAAAGCATCTCACGGGCGATCGCCAGGATGTCCAGCGAGACGTTGTTGAACTGGTAGCGGGTATCCGGAACCCGGGCCAACGCTGCTTCGAACAGATCACGTTCCGCCTCGGCTTCGGCGATACGCCCAATGGCGGAGTATGCGACCGATTTCGCATAGTGGATCGTCGCCGTGGTGACGCAGTAGAGTTCCTGGTCCTCCGGCAGAGGAGTGTCAATGATCTCCTGCCACCTGCCGAAGCGGATATACACATGCATCCGCATCGGCCGGAACGATTCCACCCGGTCGGCCATCGGCGGGTCTTCAAGGGCGATCAACTCGTGCGGGAGAATACGTTCCAGATCGCCGGCGGCTGCGATGGCCGTCTCATACTGCCCCATGAACATCGCGCCGTAGATCTCGAAGTGCGAATTGTGGGCGCAATAGAGCGTATAGGGCTTGAGCAATCCTTCCCGGTCCAGGAACTTGCGGTCGGCCAGGACAGCTTGATGATTGCGGGTGACGACATTCTGATATTGACCGCAGAGAACATCGATGTGGGTTGGCATGTGGATCAGATGTCCGCTATCCGGCACCAGCGGACCCAGCCAGTCTCCCGCTCGCAGGGCAAGCTCCGGGAAGGGTGACATCTCCATCAGATGGATGTACATATGCAGCACGCCGGGATGCTCGCGGGCAGCAGGATTCTCGAGCGCCCTTTCCAGCACACCGCGCGCTTCGACGGTGCTGGTGCCATCGGCCGGGCGCGATTCGACCAGGTTCCAGAGCAGCCAGGGTGTCTTTGTCATCAGTGCTTCAGCGAAGAGCGCCGCGATGTCCAGATCGTCCGGATGGGCAAGATAGACCTCGCGCATGGCATCGGCGTAGTCGTCGTTCCAAGCGTCCATCTGTTCGAGGGTCTGAGGAGTTGCTGATTGGTAGCGAGCCTGGAGCGCAGAAATCAGACCGGATTCGGCGAGCGAGCAGTGGTCACGCAGGGCCATTGCCTTGGCAGTCGCCTGGTGGCTGGCGGTTAGCGCAGCGGCCAGTTCATCTTCTTCCATTACGTCCCAGTCCCGGTTGTAGTTCGGGCCGGATGCGTTGGCGATGCCCCAGTGGGCCATGGCGCAGTTGGGGTCAGATTCGAGTGCCCGTTCAAAACAACGGACAGCCTCTTCGTGATTGAAGCCGTAGGTCCAGATCAGTCCTCGGTCGAACCACAGCTGGGCATCCGGCGAGGATGTGGTGATGGCACGAGTATGGCTTCCAAGGTCATAGTAATCAGACATGGAGATCCCTTCCCGGGTTGATGATGAAGTTGATGTGCTTCGCCCACCTTAGCAGGAAGCCGGCTCGACCTCAACCAGCCTGCCCACGGTGCTACGATGAGAGCCAAATGACAAGATCATTCGCAAGCACGAACGGAGCCGGACATGGCGAAACTGGAAACACTGGGTATTTCCGTACCACTTGGCGAGGCACGCATCGGGATGATCCGCGAACGGTTCCCGGATCTGGACGTAATCGTCGAACTCGACCTGGACAAGGTGGGGGAATCGTTCGCTGATGTCGACGCCATGGTTGGCCGGGGAGCGCATGTCAAGCTGCTGCCGGATACTGCCAACTGCCGCTGGATCCAGACCCAGACAGCTGGAGCGGATGGCATCTCGATGCTGGAGCTCCAGGAACGCGGCATCATCTTCACCAACGGATCGGGAATCCACGCACCGAACCTAGGTGAGCATCTGATTGGATTGATCCTCGCCTTTGCCCGTGGGCTGCCGACGCTCATCCGCCGGCAAACCCGCCGCGAGTGGACCAATCAGTGGGACTCCTGGGAGATTGAGAGCCAGACGCTCTGCGTCGTCGGGCTTGGCGATATCGGCCTGGCGCTGGCCGAGAAGGCATCTGCGCTTGGGATGCGGGTAACCGGTGTCCGCAGGCGCGATCTGCCAGTGCCGGAATTTATCAGTGCTGTTGCCACGATCGAGACGATGAACCCACTGCTCGCCGAGGCCGACCACATTGCTCTCTGCCTGCCGGCGACACCAAGGACGGTGAACCTGTTCGACGCGGATCGACTGGCGCTGTTGAAACCGACTGCCTACATCTACAACACCGGCCGTGGTGAACTGATCGATCAGGATGCACTGGTTGCAGCACTCAAGGACGGCAAGCTTGCTGGAGCCGGGCTGGACGTCACGACCCCCGAACCGCTGCCATCGGAGAGCGAACTCTGGGAGCTTGAAAACGTCATCCTCACCTGCCACACCGGCGGCCGTTCCCCCCGCCGGCTGGATCGCTTCGCTGAACTGTTGATGGACAACATCGACCGCTTCCGCACCGACCAACCGATGCGGAACGTCGT
>CAZRNC010000335.1:0-3855 GCA_964601285.1 uncultured Thermomicrobiales bacterium
TCAGCGCGCTGCTCCTGGCGATGAATCCGTATCACATCTGGTATTCGCAGGAAGCCAAGATGTACACGCTGGTTGTGCTGCTGGCGATCCTTTCCTCGTTGCTGCTGGTCGAAGCACTCACCCGCAACCTGACCAGACACTGGATCGGCTACGTCATCGTCACAACGTTGATGTTTTACACCCACGTTACGACGGTGCTGGTGTTTGTTGCACAGGTTGCCTTTGTCCTGGCGACGTTCGCCACCTGGCGACACCGGATGCGACCGTGGTCGATAGCGGTCGCTGCCCTGACCCTGCCCTACATCCCGATCGCGATCTGGGCATTACGGGTCGTTAGTGGACAGGCACGCACCTGGCAGCCGGACGTCACCCTTTGGGAAGCGGTTCAGATCGTCGGGGTCAAATTTGCCGTCAACCGCTCAGAACTGCTCATCGAGCAACGCGCGGCCATTCTGTTCGCCGCGCTGGCGCTGCTCGGTGCAATCGCCCTGATCGTCCAGCGCAAGCTCAACGAATCCGGCGCCCTGCTCTTTACACTGACAGTCTTGCCGGTCCTCGGCATCTGGCTTGTTTCGATCAGGAACTCGGTTTTCTCCGACCGCTATGTGATCGTGGCCCTGCCGGCATACCTGATCCTGGTCGCCGCCGGAATCGTCCTGCTCTGGCGGCATCGCCTGCTCTGGCCGGTGGGCGTCGTTGCACTGGTAATGATCTTCAGTTACTCATGGGCAACGATCCGCGATGTCAACCTCTCGCACGATGCCCAGAAGGAAGATTGGCGTAGCGCCTATGCCCTTATCGCCCGCCAGGCTCAACCGGGCGATGTCTTCCTGCCGCATCCCGGCTACATCCACGCCACGCTGGACTACTACCGCCAGCGCGAACCTGCGTTGCAGGAGTTCGAAACCATCACGATTCCGTCGTTCAATGTCCGGTGGCTGACCGAAGAGAACATGGTCCTTTGGATCACCAACCGTGTCGGCGAGCCAGACCGGATGTGGTTCATCGCATCACAAGACAGGGTCCCACATGAAGACGCGGACGCAACGTTGGAAGGCTGGCTCACCGAACACAGCCAGATTGTCGAAGAACACACCCTGAACGGCATCCGCATCATCCTCTTCGATATCGACTGGCCCGACGGGTAGTACACTGTCCAACATCGTACGAGAGCGAGAGCATCACAAAGGAGCGCAGCCTGATGAGTCTCAGGGCCGCCTATGGTGGGGAAAAGTGGTCGCCACGGGTCGATGATATGAGGACAGACATGCCGCAGTGGTGGGGCAATTGGGGCTCGTCGTCGGAGCACGGCAAGCTTTCGGCTGTACTGCTGAAACGACCCGGGCCGGAGCTGGACAACATCGAGGACTACGATGCGGTCCAGATGCGCTCCGACCTGAACCCGGAACTCGCCAGAACCCAGCACGACGCCATGGCCGACGCCTACGAGGCGCACGGCGTCCAGGTCCACTATGTCGAGCATGGACGCCTGGACAAGCCGAACAGTTTCTTCATTCGAGACCTGATGCTGATGACCCCTGAGGGCGCAATCATCACCCGTCCGGCATCTACCGTCCGCGCCGGAGAGGAGCGCTTTGTCGCCGAAGCGCTGGCTCGAGTTGGAGTTCCGATCCTGATGAGCGTTCATGGAGCCGGGACCTTCGAAGGCGCAGATGTCATGTGGGTCAACCGTGACCTTTGCTTCCTGGCCGAAGGCATCCGCACCAACACCGAGGGTGCCAACCAGGTCGAACGGATGCTCAAGGAGATCGGCGTCAAGGACGTCATCCGGGTTCAGCTGCCATGGGGTGCGATGCACCTCGACGGACTCCTGAACTTCCTCGACAAGGACCTCGCCGTCGCCTGGCCGCGAAGGACACCATATCCGATTGTTCGTACTTTGCAGGAACGCGGCTTCCGTATTCTTTCTGTAGCCGACGAGGACGAAGGTCATCACCGTCTGCCGCTCAACTTCGTCGCGCTGGAACCGGGCAAGATCCTGATTCCAACCGGCTGCGAGCAGATGCGGCCGATTTATGAAGAGCACGGAGTGACCTGCATCGAAGTCGATGTCTCCGAACTCATCAAGGCCGGCGGCGGCATCCACTGCATGACCGGCTTCCTCAGCAGGCAGGACCCCTAGATTGGGTTTCGTAAGAAATAAACACGCGTAGGGGCGCAATTCACTACGCCACGTGTTCCAACTGCGTCAGGATCATCGAACCTACGCCAGGAAGAACGATGTTTATCTGTCATCCTGAGCGAAGTCGAAGGATCTCTTTCCATGAAACGCTCAAGGATCAGGCAAGCTGCATGGAAAGAGATCCTTCGGCTTCGCTCAGGATGACAGGTAAACCGGCAGGTACAGGAGGGCGCAATGAATTGCACCCCTCGACTTGAGAGCAAAACCGGCCTGCAAATCGCTTTGAATCAGGACACCAGGAATGCCAGCGTCAAAGTGATCGCCAGCAGGCTCAGGCAGATCATCGCAACCAGGCCCAGCAGCAACGCTGGCAGTCCAACCCTGGCGACGTCTCGCAGGTTGGTGTTCAACCCAACCGCAACCAGGGCCATCAGGATCAACACCTGCGAGACCTTGCTGAACCACGAGGACATCTGACTGGAAAACAGGCCAAAGGTGTTGAGGACAGCCATCACCAGGAAGCCGATCACGAACGCCGGCACCACGCGGGTAATCGATCCGATCAACGACCGCGACTCTTTCCGGTCATCAACCCGGTCGATCGCCAGCCTGCTGTAAGCAACCCCAACTGCAAGGATCAGGGGCCCCATCAACGTATTCCGCACCAGTTTGACAACTGTTGCCAGGTCGCCCGCCGGCTCGGAATAGGCGAACCCGGCCGCCACGACCTGGGCAGTGTCACTGACTGATAACCCGGTCCAGTAGCCGAAGATTTCATCTGAAATGTCCAGCGCCCCGCCGATCAACGGATAGATCAACACAGCCAGCGTTCCGAAGAAGGTGATCGTCCCGACAGAGAACGAGACGTCGCGTTCACGGGCGTCGATCACTGGAGCGGTAGCCAGGATCGCAGAGTTTCCACAGATCGAGACGCCCACACCGAGCAACAGGCAGAGCTTCGGCGGCAGGCCAATCGCCCATCCGCCCGCCATGGTGATCAGCAACACCAGCCCGATTCCGGCAAGAATCGCCAGGATCGTGCCAACCCCGATCTGAAGCACGTCATCCAGAGCCAGGCGCGCCCCGAGCAGGACAATACCGATCCGCAGTAGCGTCGCCATCGCAAATTTCCTGCCAGGCAGGGTTGCGGGAATTGCCGGAAGCAATGCACCGGCGGCAAGTCCGAGGATCACCCCGATGGTGACCTCGCTGACTGGAAGCGGCAGCAGCGAAGCAAGCGTCCGTGCAATCACGGCAATGACGGCAACCAGGAGCAGACCCGGCGCCAGCGAAACGAGTTTGGAAGTGTTCATTCTCAGATTTTCTGTCGCGCAACCAACGGCAAATTAGTCCACAGCCCAGTGCCGGTCAGGGCTTCCCCGGGGCCGGTGACGTCGTGGTCTGATCGGTTGCTGTTTCCGAAGTGAACGAATCGTCGCTCTATCCCGCCAGTTTCTGAAGTTCTCCAGATCGCTACAGAATGCGACCGTCTCAAGGTAACTACTCTAGGCTATCTCCACGATTCTGCAAACTCAGGGACTGCGATAGACTGATGCCGATCCGATTGATCGCCGGACGATGCAGGACGGGCAGATGCTGGTCGAGCTAACAATCCGCAATTTCGCCGTGATTCGCGACACGAGAATCGAACTCACCGCTGGGCTAAATGCCCTGACCGGTGAGACCGGCGCCGGCAAGTCCATTGTCATTGA
>CAZRNC010000336.1:0-3844 GCA_964601285.1 uncultured Thermomicrobiales bacterium
AAGCGGTTTGGCACCCCGGAAGAGGTTGCCGGCGCTGTCGCCTTCCTTGTTTCACCATCTGCGGCCTACATCACCGGCAATGTCTTGTCGGTCGATGGCGGACTGTTCATGGCAACCTAGGCGGTCGGGACAACAATGTTCAGAAAGATCCTCATTGCGAACCGTGGCGAGATCGCGCTGCGGGTGTTGCGGGCCTGTCACGACCTCGGGGTTCAGGCAGTTGTTGCCTATAGCGAGGCTGACCGGGATTCGCTGCCGGTGCGTCTGGCCGATGAGGCAGTCTGCATCGGGCCGGCGTCGTCCAACAAGTCCTACAACCACATCCCTGCCATTATCAGCGCCGCGCTGGCGGCCGGTTGCGACGCGATTCACCCGGGATACGGGTTTCTCTCCGAGAACGCCTACATCGGCGAAATCTGCCGTGAGTGCAACCTGACCTTTATTGGTCCGGAGCCGGAAGTCATCAACCTGATGTCGGACAAGTCGTCGGCCCGCCAGGTGGCCCGCCGGTCGAATGTGCCGATATTGCCGGGAACCCAGGAGCCGATCGGGCCGGATGTTGACCTGCACATGCTTGCCCGCGATGTTGGCTATCCGATGCTCATTAAGGCCTCTGCCGGAGGTGGTGGTCGCGGTATGCGGGTGGCCACCGACGAACGCGAACTGATGCGCCTGTTGCCGCTGGCCCAGGCTGAAGCCCAGGCTGCGTTTGGCAACGGCTCAGTCTACGTCGAGCGCTACCTGACCCATCCGCGCCACATCGAGGTCCAGATTCTGGCGGACAAGCATGGCCACGTGTTGACGCTCGGCGAGCGGGACTGCTCGCTCCAGCGCCGGCATCAGAAACTGATTGAGGAAGCACCTGCTCCCGGTCTGTCGCGCAAGTTGCGATCCAACATTGAGAAAGCATCTGCCAAACTGGCCAAGGACATCGACTATACCGGCGTTGGCACGTTCGAATACCTCGTGGATGACCGAGAGAACTTCTACTTCATGGAAGCCAACACCCGCATCCAGGTGGAGCATCCGATCACTGAAGAGGTGACCGGAATAGATTTGGTCGCCTGGCAGATTCGGGTTGCCGCCGGTGAGGAACTGCCGTTTGAGCAGAAGCACATCAGGGTGACCGGTCATGCGATCGAGTGCCGGATCAATGCCGAAAGCCCACAGAACGACTTTGCCCCCTCGGCGGGTGTCATTGAGGACTATCTCGCGCCGGGTGGTCCGGGCGTACGGGTGGATTCCCATCTCTATCCCGGCTACCGGGTTCCGCCGAACTACGACTCGTTGCTCGGCAAGGTGATCGTTTGGGGCGAGACCCGGGAAATTGCAATTGCTCGCATGCGCCGGGCGCTGACCGAGATGGTCATCACCGGAGTTGATACAACGATCCCGTTTTATGGGATGATTCTCTCCCAACCGGAATATGTTGCCGGTGACCTGAATACCGGCATGATTCCGCCGATTGTGGAACGGTTTAATAGCTACCATGAAATTGAACAAGGTGGCCTCGGGCACCGCCGGTCATGATGACCAGTAAGGTGCACCATCGCCGGAACCCGGCGGATCAGATTGAAGGAACCATGCCCAGCGCGGCAACACGACATCGAGCGCGTTCCAGAGCGCTCCAGGTACTGTTTGAATCGGACGTTGCACCTCGTGAACTGGAAGAGGTGCTGGAGCGTTATCTCTCGTCCGCCGGTGCGCAGGAACCGTTTCGGGAGTATCTGCGTATATTGGTTGAGGGTGTACGCGACAACCTGGAATCCATTGATGCCGAAATCGGCCTGGCAGCGCCCCAGTTTCCGGTCAGCCAGCTTGCCGCAGTCGACCGCAATGTCCTGCGGATTGCGCTCTATGAATTGCGTTTTC
The DNA here is from genome assembly GCA_964601285.1 of uncultured Thermomicrobiales bacterium. GTDB lineage: Bacteria > Chloroflexota > Chloroflexia > Thermomicrobiales > CFX8 > CAYWXR01. The sequence goes on from CAZRNC010000336.1 coordinate 1,873, forward strand.
GGGAAGATGTGCCGGTTCGTGCTGCGATCAACGAGGCGGTCGAAATTGCCAAACGGTACGGTGGGGATAGCTCGCAGCGGTTTGTGAACGGTGTTTTGGGTAACATTGCCCGCGGGATGGCGACATCGGAGGAGTCGTAGTCTCCGGCGATGCATTGTTAGATCATCGCAGGTTGTGCATAATATCCGGCGTCGCCGGACAAGTGTGACAGCGGGGCAGCGGCCCCGCAACCGGATGGAGAGCACCGGCAACTGTGCCGGCGACGGATTTCGTAATTTGCCCTTCGGGGCAAGGGGGAGAGGTACCCGCATTGGCAGCGATTTATGAGCGGCTCCAGTCCATCGTGGCTGAGCAGTTGGGTGTCGACCAGGAGCAGGTAGTCCGGGAAGCTGAGTTCGTTGCGGATCTGAACGCCGACTCGCTGGACATGGTTGAGCTGGTCATGTCACTCGAAGAAGAATTTGGCGTCGAGATTTCGGATGAAGACGTTGAGTCCATCCGAACCGTCGGCGATGCCGTGGACTACGTCGAAGAACACCAGTCGTAACCTTTGACCGGGTCCCCTGGTTTTCAATCGTGACAGCCATTCGGGCAGATGTTGGTGTGCAAACCGGCGGCCGGCAGGGCCAGAAGCCCTGCTGGCCGTGGAACCTGCAGCACATTCTCGACCGGTTTGAGACCCTACCTGTTCATTGGCCGGCACGAACGCTGCTGGTGGAATGTTTTCCACCGGACGCACTAGGAGTGTAGAGACCCATGGCAAGCCTTCTGGACCGAGTTCCGTTTCCTGGCAGGGGTGGGCGAGATCCTGACCCTGAACCAGAATATGATGGACCTGAGTCATTCGGTGAAATGACGCTTCAGGAGCATCTCGAGGAACTCCGCTCCCGGATGCTCTACAGCTCGATCGCGATCCTGATTGCTCTGGTCGTTGGGTTGGTTTTTGCCCAGCCACTGATCGGGGTTATCGGCGAGCAGGCGAATGTTTCTGAAGAAGGTATTCTGACCATCAACCCGACCGAGGGTTTTGTCTCGTACTTCAAGGTCGCCATCTACATCGCCATCGCCATCGCCATGCCGATATTGATCTATCAGCTTGTAGCGTTCGTCGCACCGGGCCTGACTCGTGGTGAAAAGCGCTACGTTTACCGTGCAATTCCGTTCGTGGTCTTCTTCTTCATTTGTGGCGTTGCGTTTGCCTTCTTCATTGTCATCCCGAGAGCGCTGGATTTCCTGTCCGGATTTGGTTCCAACGTCTTCAAATGGGACCCGACGGCTGATTCGCTGATCTCGTTTTACCTGCGCCTGATGATCGGTGTTGGCATTGTCTTCGAGCTACCACCGATGCTCTACATCCTGGCCCGGCTCGGCGTCGTGAACCACAAACGGTTGACCTCGATCCGGAAGTTTGCATTCCTGGCCTGCATGATCGCTGCCGCGATCATCACGCCGACTCCCGACCCGTTCAACATGATGCTGGTTGCGATCCCGATGTACTTCCTGTACGAATTCGGTACTTTCCTGACCCGCTTCGCCAAGCCTGAACGCGAAGTCGAGACAGCGGAGTAGCCCACCACACTGGCATTGTTACTGTGCCTCGTTGACGAAAAGACCCCTGTGGTCCGCCACCGGGAATGTTTGCGGATCGTACGGGAGGGGCCATGCCTCTCCCTTCGCGCGTCAGCGCGACCTGCTCAAACACGATGCGGTTCTGATGAACCGGCGGATCGTTCCGATCCGAGGGAGAGGCATGGCCTCTCCCGTACGTAGGTCAGATCATCTGCGGCCCGCTACTGGGTGGGCCTAACCTAGGAGTTGTTCAGGTCTCGCAAGGTCGCCGCCGGCTTGTGCTTGCGTGCTGACAGCATCGAGATGCTGGATAGCAGGACCACTGCCAGGACTATTGCGAGCCAAAGCCCACCTGTCGCCAGCCAGTGTGTATGCGTGGCAGATGACTCCATCCCGACAGACC
>CAZRNC010000337.1:0-3838 GCA_964601285.1 uncultured Thermomicrobiales bacterium
AGCGAGATGATCGATCTCACGATCAACGTCTTCATTGCCGGCAACGCCATCGACAAACACGACAACATCCGGGCAGTGAACCTGCCCGGAGTCCACCCCGCGCTGCTCTGGAACGGCGACCTGGTGGCAGACCAGCCAACGCCTGGGCTCATCTGCCTGAATCACAATCGCTACCCGGTCACCAAGCGCGTCGAAACCCTGCTGTACCGGAAGGGATGGATTCAGGTTGAGTCCCCACGGCCGCATGAGGATGTCTGGGTGGACCGGGAGATGCTGCGAACGATCGTTCAGGAATGGTTGGAGACAGCTGATGTCTGACGTCTTCGCATTCACCGTCGAAGGCAATCCAGTCCCAGCTCCACGAATGACGACCGGCCAGATTCGACGGCTCAAGTCTGGCAAGGAGATCAGCGATGGCCAGGTTGTCCGCTATCTGGAGTGGAAAGACGCTGTCGGTTGGTCCGCAAAGGCGCATGGTGCGCAACTCATGACCGGCCGGCTCGAAGTCCGGATGTGGTTTTACCTGTCCACTCGACGCCGGCGAGACTGGGACAACTTGGCTAAGGCAATTTGCGATGGTCTCAACAAGATCTGCTACCAGGACGATTCGCAGGTTGACCGGGCGCTGGTGACGATCCGGACTGGGTACCGGGACGAGCATGTTGATGTCGAGATTCGGAGGATAGCGGCATGATCGGTCACATCCTCCGTCCGGCGCGGATTCAATCCGGTCGAACATTGACAGAGATCGCCAGGGAACTGCAACTGTCCGTGCCGTACATCAGAGATATCGAACTCAATCGGCGATCGCCAAATGGCTACAGATTCTGGGACTTTGCGAGGGTCTACGGTGTCAGCTACGACGAGCTTTGCTACATGGCTGGCTTCTTGCCTGCTGATCTCGTTGATCATGACGTGACAACCGAAGAGATTGAAGAAGCCTTTCACCAGATGCGGCTTGTGATTTTGGGGCCGGAATACACACTGGAGGATGGAAGATGATGACCACGCCACCCGCCAGCGAAGATATTGAGCCTGCAGGGGAGACGCTGCCTGACCTCGCCCCACGAACAACCCGCGCGCTGCTCCAGCTGTGCGGAGTGCTCCGCCGGATTGCCGAGGACTCTGCAGCTGAACGTGAATCTAAGAGTGAAGAGAACGACTGACCATGCCCCGAATTGTCTCGTTTGCCTACACCACACCGGCACTCCTTGCAGGCGCGAAGACCGTCACCCGACGCAACTGGAACGATGACTACGCTCGGCGATTCAAGCCGGGCGACATCGTCCATGCCTACGATCGCAGCCCCCGGCATCGCGGCAACCACGTTGCGACCTTGCGGATCGTTAGCTGCACCAAAGAGCCGGATGCTGAAACACCGGACAGCGACTACGAGGCCGAAGGGCTGGCGTGGCTTGCTGAGCATCCAGATTCACTGCCGAAAGGGAAGCGGATTGCATACCTGGATTCGTGCAGCCGGGAGCACTTTGAGGAGTGGCGGGAGGCCGGTGGGTGGAGTTGGGTGGTTAGGTTTGAGGTGATGAAGTCATGATGTATTCAGCTACGCCTGCCACCGGAGCGATTTATCGATCTAGATCGTTTGAAATGAGCCTCTTCGCAATTTCTGCAATGGTGTCGTCTCTCCTATTGATTTCTAATGATCGACATAGTGATACGGCAATCAGTGCCCGACGCCCAATGTCCAACCTACCTAGTTGCCGGTCGGCCCTGTCAGCATTTCGACCATAAAAGAAGAACTGGGCTCCGCCCGCACTTCCAGCCACAAGGCCCACGGCCAGTTGGGCGATGGACTGTGAAGCAAACTCATCGTTGTATACGGCTAAGCCGATTGATCCAATGACAAGAAGTAGTCCCACCGTTGACGTTGCTGTCGCAATCACGAAACTCTGTCGAGCATGACCAACCACGTCTTCATAGCTGTCCCGCAAGAGGCTCATCTCATTGCGGATGAGAGATTCGGATACACTCAGCGGGTCAATACCTTGGATTAATCCTGGTGTTTGATGGTCCTTCTCATCGTGTGTGACCACATCGTCGGCGGAATGATCTGATGTTGAAGGTACCGACAACTCCATCGACCTTAATCGTGGGCGTTGGCGCACAAGCATGTAGGTTGTCAACATGGTGATGGAGACAGCGAGCATTGCCGAGAACGTTGGCAATAGATACTCTGAATCATAGGTTGCGTCGGTGTTACTTGAGATTCGGATTAACCACGTCAGGATGAACGTGGTCGCTAGGCCAACCACCATCAGCCCAGCGAACAATATTGTTCGCCGACGCTGTCGTTCGAGTTCACCAGCTAGAGCAAGTCTTTCGATCTCCATTCTATGTCTAGTGGTGCGTGCCAAGTCTGCGAGATTGTCTGGAGTATGATTCATTTGATGACTGCTCCCGAGTATTCCCACTGTGGATGGCCGTCAATTGGAGAACGCCCAATTGTTGCGCTCCGCAGAAAATGACGAATTCTACTCTGGCCAATAGCCAAGATTCTCACTTTACGATCTAAATGAGCCAATGTCGATTTCTCCGCAATCCTGTACACTCTGCTCGGCACTACTCTCACGCACGATGTGACAGCGGCTAACCGTCGCTCGTTTGCTGTGTGTGGAGGTCACGAGTGCCAAACCATCCCCACGAATCACCCCTAACGACTTTCGGCAAATTGCCGCTCGCCATGCAGGACGCAATACCCGACCAGCGGCTCTATCTGGGCATTTCCGGCGGCCTCGACTCCGCATATCTTGCCTACCGACTGTTGAGCATGGATCACCCACTGCTACTCCATCACTGCACCTACAAGACTGGACAGAACCGATGGCCGCATGAAGAGATGGCCTACCGGGCGGTTCTGGACTGGCTCACTGCTCACGGACTGACCAATTGGCAGCTCATCACGACCGAGTTTGCACGCACCGGTAGCATCCCCTACTGGTTCCTGGACTATGAGTACCTGTTCTGGGTGGCCGGTGCACAGCTTCGCAACCACGGCAAGCAGCGCAGCCGGGCGGATATCCGGCACGTGGTGATCCCGAGCCATGCCGAGTCCCGACGCACATTCGGAAACAAGACGTTCGACCGCATCTGGGAGACGCTTGAGCGCACGGCGGAACGGTCGATCATCGGACTTGAGCCAATGAAGCGCTACAGCCGGCCGGAAATCCTCGGTGACATGCCTCCCGATTTGATGGCGCTCTGTTGGTGGTGTCGAACCCCGAAGGATGGCAGGCCGTGCCACGAGTGCTCAACTTGCAAGGTGGTCGACCCGGCGCTTGAGGCTAATGGTCTGACTCTCTCGATAGGTGGAGAGGTCTTGGTGCAATGACAGCCATGCCCGTACGCCAGGTGATTGTGGTCGATGACCGCATGTGGCTGATCTTTGATGGATTCCCACACGGCAATGTCTTCCTGTTGGGATGCCGGGTCGAAAAGGTGCTGAAGATCATGTACCGGGACGAACGGCGCATCGAACGTGAGATGGACCCGCGCCACTACCTCCACATCGGTGACCGGGTCGTGTTGGCAGTGGACAAGTGGCCGAAGCCCGATCTGGAATGGCGAGAGACAGTCAGTGATCCGCCGGTGTGTGTCGAGGTTTTGCCGGCAAGCGAAAGGCAAGGCAGGTGGCGATGATGACACTGGAGCAACCTACGACAACCGATGGTGAGTTCTACTCGGTTGAGCGATTGAAATTCCTACTGGCAATCTACCCGACCCTTGGATTTTCGAAACCACCCAAGGACCCGGAGATCAGGGTGAAAATCACGGCGCTGTTCGGTGAAGCATCCTGGGCGGAAGCGTCGACGAAAGCTGCCGA
>CAZRNC010000338.1:0-3812 GCA_964601285.1 uncultured Thermomicrobiales bacterium
CAGCACGATGCCGATCAAACGCGCCGAGAGTGCGCCCCGGTCCGGGCTGCGCTTCAACAGTGCGGTAGCCAGCGGCAACACGCCAACGCCGATGATCTCGATCGCCAGCAGCCAGAAGAATGCCGCGAAAACACCGCTCCGCACAGCCGCCGTGTTCCAGCTGGTCTGGTCGCTGGTCGATAGCTCCTCGACCGGTCGATCCAGCATCAGCCACTGGTCAGTGGGATAGCGTCGCGGCTCCCAGGTCTGGTTCAGCGCCCAGAGAAAACGGTCGCGAAACTCGCTCTCGGAAAGCATTTCCGCACGTTGGTAAATCCGGACATGTGGGTGGTCGTAGACGGTGAAACTCTCATCGGCGTTGCGGTCGTCATAAGTGAAGCCAAAGAGTTCGGGCTGCACCAAACCTTCGTAGACTAGTTGAAAGCCGAGTTGGCCGGCATCGAGCCGGCGGTAGAACTCATTCTGCACGGCATAGCGCCAGGGCAGGTTGTCCACCGAATCGACCAGCCGGTTGCTGGAAAGTACAACGAATTCGATCTCCTGCAACTCGTTATAGAGGTAAGCGACCTTTTCTTCCGGCTGCCGGTCGCCATACATGTCGAGCGTCCGGATGTCGTACGGGATAGGAGGCGAATTGACGGTTCGAACCGGTAGCGGATCATCCCAGGACTCGGCGCTGATGACTGAGCCGGGCGGGACGTTCTCGAAGATCCAATCGGATGCTTCCAGCCGGGTGTGGCCTTGTGGATAGATCGACATGAAGCCGGCAGCCCAGATCGCAGTCGATGCCAGGACGGCGACTGTTGCCACCTGACCTGCCATCTTGAAACGCGGCTGTGAGAGCAACCAGACCAGGAATCCGGCAGCGAAAATTGCCAGCATCGGAAAGATCGGCAGCGAATAGCGCAGGAACCGCGCTTCAGTCGAAAGGGTGATCGGCAGATAGGCAAGCACCCAGACAACCGGTATCGCGAGTTGGACTTGCCGGGTTGATATCGTCCGCCAGGTAGCCCAGACCAGGCCTGCCAGCGATGCCAGCAGCAATCCTGGCCCCATCGTGAAGGCAAACATGTTGCGGATTTCATAGAAGCCGGGCGTCAGTCCGACAAACTGCCGGGTGAACGGAATGTCAAACTGGCCCCGTACGATCGTTGCCTGCAGCCGGATGTCCTCTACAAATGGCCGGATGCGGATCAGCGCGTAAGGTTCGAACAGCGTGAAGAACGCAATCGATATCAACCCGCCGGCTGCTGCAATCGAGAGTGCCTGCCGCCGGTCGTCGCTCTTCCAGTAGACATAGCCGTAGGTTGCCAGCACCGGAACCAGTAGCGCCGGCACACTCGCCTTGGTCGCAAAAGTCATACCGATGACAGCCCCGGCGACGAGCGACCACTTGAGCGTTGGTTGCTCGACGAAGCGCATCAAGAGATATACCGTTGCTGTCACGAACAGCGTCAGCCAGGTATCGACGGCGAAGAAGTGGGCGAGCTGGATGGCCAGAACACTGCCGGCATAGAGCGATGCTGCTATCAATCCTGCTATCGCGCCAAACAGGCGCCGGCCGATCAGGAAGACCAGCGCGACCGTCAATGTGTCTGCCAGCGCGGTCAGTGTTCGGCCGACTGTGTATAGCTCGCGATAGCTGTTCCAGTCGCGGTCGCTGAATAAATTCAGGGCCCAGCCGGTGAATTGCTGGACCGCGATTGGCAAGGTTCCATAAGCGAACGAGAGCGGATTGCCGTGCTCATCGTCTCGTCTCGGGTTGATTGGGCTGGTGGATGGCCGGAAGATTGAACCGATATCGTAGAGACGCGGCATCTCGACCCGGTTGGCCGAGACCATGGCGATGAAGCGTTCGTCAGGATGCTGGTAAGTTCCCTGGTCCCAATCCTGGCCGTAGAGACGCAAAAAGATCGCGATGGCCAGCACCAACGCGAGCAGGAGTATCTGGCCATGCTTGTTCAGTAGTGTCCTGTTCATACGGTACTATGATACTGCTCGATCAATTGACCGGAAACTCCAGTCTCCCTATACTCAAAGGGAGACTCCGGTTAACCATATACGTTCGCGCATTGCCAGCCGCTAGACAGATGAGGAAAGAAACATGATGCGAACCCTCAAGGTGATTGTCGGTGGTGAAGGCAACGTCGGCAAGACCTCGCTCATCCGTCAGTATGCCAAGGCCAAGTTCAGTGAAGCGCGGAACATCACCCTTGGAATTGACGTAACGACCCAGGAGTTCGACATCGACGACCAGCGGGTGAAGCTGGCGATCTGGGATATTGAAGGGCAGGCTGGCAACCGGCCGAACTTCTATCTCGGCGCGCAGGCTGCAATGCTTGTTTACGACGTCACCCAGGAAGGCTCGCTCCAGGCGCTGACCGAGTGGCATGCCCGCTGCAAGCGCTATTGCCCGGATGCTCCAATCATCGTTGTTGGCAACAAGGTTGACCTCGGATTGCAATTTCCATCCTCCTGGCCGCGGGCGTTTGCATACTATGCCAATGGTCAGCACGGTTTTGTTTCGGCCAAAACCGGTGAGAATGTCCACCGTGGATTCGAAATTCTCGCCCGCGCTGCGATGGACCATGCCGGAGTTGGAACCACAGGTTGAGCCATCGAGTTATCTTCCTCGGGTCTCCGGAGTTCGCCGTTCCATGCCTCGACGCACTTGGAAATGACCCACGATTCGATCTGGTTATGGTCGTCAGTCAACCGGACCGCCGGGCGGGCCGTGGCCGCAAGATGACCCCTCCGCCGGTAGCTCAATGGGCGATTGAACATAACATTCCGCTCTTTCAACCTGAGTCACTTCGCAATCCGGAAGCAATTCACCATCTGGAACTACAGCGGTCCGATCTGTTGATCGTGGTGGCCTACGGTGAAATCCTGAACCGGAAAGTGCTGGGGCTTGCGCCGCACGGTGCGTTGAATGTCCATCCATCACTTCTGCCGAAGTATCGCGGCGCTGCGCCGATTCCGGCAGCGATCCTTAATGGCGACCTGGAGACGGGTGTCTCAATCATGAAGCTGGTCCGCAAGCTCGACGCCGGCCCGGTCCTCGACCAAACCATCGTCCCGATGCCTGAGAAATCGACGACTGCATCATTGAGCGACGTATTGGCCAACGTTGCCGCAGAACGTCTTCCTGACGTAGCCGATGACTGGATTGCCGGATCTGTTCCAGCCGTGCCTCAGGATGAAGACCTGGTTACCTTCACCCGTGAATGGACCAAGGCAGACGTCCGGATCAACTGGACACAGCCCGCTGCCGCTATCGAGCGTCTGGTGCGCGCAGCGACGCCATGGCCCGTCGCCTGGACAACGCTTGGCGGTTCCCGTGTCCAAATCCGCGAAGCAGCGCTCTCTGACGTGGACAACCTCGCTCCCGGCGAGCTTGCCTCCATCGCCGGCCGGCTGTTTGTTGGTACTGGCGATGGCACCTTGCAACTGCTCACGGTCCAACCCGAAAGCCGCGCCGCCATGCCAGCCGACCGCTGGTGGCAATCAGTCTCCGCTTCCGGCGCCTCTCGTTTTGATGTCTTCCCAGAATAGTGTTTGCGTACAAGAGCAGTTATCCGCAAATCGCATCCCGATGCATTTAGCGTGACGGTTCGAGGTGTGCCCCGCTTCAGGATGTTTCTGATGCGGCATGGCGCTCCACGAACTCCGTGATGACTGCTGCGAAGGTTGCCGGCTCCAGCAATGGATGCATGTGGTCGCACCCCGGCAGGATGGCTAGCTCGGCGTTGGGTAGCCAATCGTAAAGCTGAAGGCCGTTAGTGAACGGAACTCCATGATCGCGATCGCCG
>CAZRNC010000339.1:0-3808 GCA_964601285.1 uncultured Thermomicrobiales bacterium
TAAGCAAAGGCCCATGTGCCATAGGAATTCGTCCGAATTTCAGGGGTTGTTTAGCTGTCTGGTGAGTAAGGCTCCGGCAGCGTCAGACGAACTTCAGTCACTCGCCGGCCGCGCATGGCGGCGACGCGGATTGTTGAGCCATCGACGGTCACTTCGTCCCCAACCGCCGGGATGCGGCCGAGGGCGTCCATGACCAGGCCACCTACCGAATCGAACGGGCGGTCATCGTCGCCCAGGGTGATGTCGAGCGTCGATTCGATCGTTGAGACAGCAGTCTCACCCTTGATCAGGTAGCGCAGGTTTCCGAGCGGTTGGATGTCTTCTGCGCCGCCGGTCAACTCGTCGGCAATGTCGGCCACGGTCAGCAGACCGGCCGTGCCGCCGAACTCGTCGATCAGCAGAATCATGGGCTGCTTGTCTTGCGAGAGCCGGGCCAGCACCTGTTCGATCGTTGCCTCTTCGGAAAGCGTCGGTAGCGGACGTATCCAGCGTCGCCAGTTCGGAACGTAGCCAACCTCACCGTTGGCGCTAATCTGCACCAGATCCTTGACGTTCAGCACTCCGACAACGGTGTCAATGGTCGTTTCGTAGACCGGGTAGCGGGTGAAGCCATGCTCGCGGGCGATCTGGAGCAGCTCATCAATCGTCATCCGCAGGTCCAGGGCGATAATGTCCTGTCGCGGCACAATCAGATCCTGGGCGGTGATATCGGAAAAGTGGAGCGCCCGGCGCAGGAGCATCGGGTCGACGTTGAGTGTGCCGGCACGGGCGCTGGATTGAATCAGCAGCACCAACTCTTCAGCCGGCAGCGCCTGGGCATGGTGGCCACCGCCTTCGGTGGAGAATCCAAACATACGCACCGTGAACATGCCGAACCCGTTGAGGGCCAGGATAACCGGATGGAATAGCCGGGCGATGAACTCGACCGGGATCACGACCAGTTTTGCAACCTTCTCGACATTTCGCAGGGCGATTGATTTTGGCATCAGCTCGCCGGCCAGCATCTGGGCACCGGTGATCAGTGCAAATGCCGAGACGAACGAGATGACCGGTACTGCGCCGGGGAACGCGCCGATCGCTTCGAATGGCCCTCGTAGCAAGCTGGTGACGACCGGTTGGCCCACCCAGCCGGTGGCGATGGTGGTAATTGTGATTCCCAGCTGATCGACGGCGATGTAATGATCCAGCTTCCGGGCATTCTTGGCAACCAGCCGGTCGATCCTCGACGGACTCTCTTCGAGACGTTTGATCTGCGGTTGTTTGAGCATGACGAAGGAAAATTCGTGGAAGACGAATACCGCCGTCATCGCGGTCAGCAGGATCGTTACACCTAACAGCATCAAGGTGTTGAGGGTATCAGGACTCATCTGCAGACTCCTGATTCCGCTCGAGAGGAATGAACAGCACCCGGTCGACCCGGTTGTTGTCCATCTTCGTCACCCGGATGAGATAGCTCTCCACCCGCACCTCGTCGCCAACGGCCGGGATGCTGCCGGTTAGTTCCATGATCATGCCGCCGATGGTGTGAGCTTCAACTTCCGGCAGGTTAATGGCCAGCTCATCTTCCAGCTCAACCAGATGGAGCAACCCCGGAGCATCGATAGAACCGTCTCCAAGGTAGTCCAGCCGGTTGGTGACCGTTTCATGCTCGTCTGGCATATGGCCGGCCAGGAACTCGATGACATCGGAAAGGCTCATGATGCCGGCGATGCCACCAAATTCGTCGGCGACGATAATCAATGACTGCTTTTGGAGTCTTGCCTCGGCCAGCGCCTGTTCGATCGTCAGCGTTTCCGGAACGATCAGCGGCTCCTGAATGTCGTCTCGCCAGTCCTGCTCCGAATCCGGAAGGGCATAGACTGCCTGCTTGACATCCAGCACGCCGATCAGGTGGTCCAGTTGTCCGTCGTAAACGGGGTAGCGGGTGAACCGGTGGATGGCGAAGGTACGCACGATTTCTTCACGGGTGGCATCGATCGGAATACCAACTACTTCGGTGCGAGGAACCATCAGATCGCCGACGTGCAGCGTGGTCAGGCGCAGGGTGTTGCGGGAAAGATCCAGCTCGCGCCGGCTGATTAGCCCGGCCGAAGCGCTCGATTCAAGTGTCATTGCCAGGTCTTCCGGGCGCAAAGGTTCGTCGCTGATCGGACTCATGTCGAAGCCGATCATCCGTAGCAGCCGGTTGCCGGTGGCGTTGATCAACCAGATGCCCGGACGGAAGACCCGCACGAAGATTTCCATCGGCAGCGAGATCGCCATTGCGGTCTTGCCCGGCTGGAGCAGCGCGATGGTTTTCGGGACAAACTCACCCAGAACGATGTGCAGGATGTTGATGAAGATGAAGGCTGCGGCAATGGCGATGGTGTGGGAGAATGCCGGCGCAAACTCTCCGACCAGCCGTTCGACCGGTGGTTCGATCAGGCTGGCAACGACCGGCTCACCGAGAATACCGAGCACCAGCATGGCCATGGTAATGCCAAGCTGGGCGGCAGCAACGTAGAAATCCAGGTTAGAGACTGCGGCAAGTGTGCGGCGTGCTGCCCGGTTGCCGTCTGCCGCGAGCCGTTGCATCTGGCTGCGCCGGACGCTGATAAAGGCAAACTCGGCAGCAACAAACAAAGCATTCAACGCAAGCAGGACAGCTACGAGAATGAGCCCCAGAACAACGGTTGTGTTATCGCCGAACAACCAACTTCACCCTTTGATACAGATCAGTACCAGAAACGACAAAAACTCCGTGCAAACGCAGCGGAGTCTCGATCAGTTACCTCAGCAGAGGCATGTACATAGCATGACCGGCAGGCGGTGAAATAGATCGTTCTAGTGGAGGTTCTGTGTCCATAGCGACAGTATACGGAACATCCGGGTTGCTGTAAATCCTCAGCGCCCGCCAGGTTCTCCATCTCGTCCGGAATCGATCGTAACGGTTACCCCGCTGCGGCCAGGCCGAACTGGGCGTGGTGGAGCCGCTGGTAGAGTGGGCTGGTCAGAATCAGCTCGTGATGCGGGCCGACATCGACGATGCCCGACTCATCCATCACAACGATCCGGTCGGCGTTCTGGATGGTTGCCAGCCGGTGGGCGATGACCAGCGTCGTCCGGCCTTCGGCCAGGTCGTTCAACGCTTCCTGGATGGCTCGTTCGGTTTCGGAGTCGAGCGCCGAGGTCGCCTCGTCGAGAATCAGTATCGGCGGGTTCTTGACGAACATCCGGGCGATCGAGAGTCGCTGCTTCTGACCACCAGAGAGTTTGACTCCGCGTTCGCCGATGATCGTATCCAGGCCTTCCGGCAGGTTGGCGACCACCCGGTCCAGCCGTGCCCGGCGCATGGCGTCGCGGATCTCGGTCTCGGTGGCATCGAGTTGGCCATAGGCGATGTTCTCGCGCACCGTACCACCGAACAGGAAGACATCCTGCTGGACGATGCCGATCTCCCGTCGGAGCGATGCCAACTGCATATCCCGGATGTCGATGCCATCAATCGAGATCGCTCCGGAGTTGACATCGTAGAAGCGGGGCAGGAGCGAGGCGAGCGTTGTCTTGCCTGCGCCGGATGGCCCAACAAAGGCGACCGTCTCTCCGGGCTTGATTTCAAGACTGATGTTTTCCAGCACCGGCGTATCCGGACCGTAGCTGAAGTTGATATTGTCATAACGAATGTCGCCACGCAGCCGGGGGATCTCGATTGCGTTCGGCGAATCAGCGATATCCGGCTCGGTGTCGAGCAGCTCCGTGTAGCGTTTGAAGCCAGCGATGCCCTTCGGATAGATTTCCAGCACCGAGATGATCTTCTCCATCGGCCGGA
>CAZRNC010000340.1:0-3801 GCA_964601285.1 uncultured Thermomicrobiales bacterium
ACACGGAAGATGAAATTTCCCGGCGTGATCTCGTTGCGAAACGCCTTGCCAATCTGGGCAATGCCAAAGGGAACCCTATTCCTGCTGGACTGGATGACGTTGCGATACTGCATGAAGATCGACTGGGCAGTTTCCGGACGCAGATAGACCGTTGTTGCCGATTCATCAACCGGGCCGATCTGGGTACGGAACATCATGTTGAACGCCCGGACGGGGGTCCAGTTGCTCTTGCCACAGGTAGGGCATTTGACCTGCTGTTCCTGGATAATCTTGTCAATCTCAGCGCCCGGCATGCCCTCCACCGAGGTTGACAATGCATCCTCAATGAGGGTGTCCGCCCGGAACCGTCCGCGACACTCGCGGCAGTCGACCAGCGGGTCGTTGAATTCGTCGACATGACCGCTTGCCTCCCAAACCCTCGGGTTCATCAGGATGCCGCCATCGATCCCAACGATGTCCCGGCGCTGGTGGACAAACGTCTTCCACCACGCCTGCTTGATGTTGTTGCGAAGTTCAACACCCAACGGACCGTAGTCCCAGGTGTTCGCCAGTCCGCCGTAGATCTCGCTGCCGGGAAAGACAAAACCACGTCGCTTGCAGAGCGACACCAGCGTATCCATTGAGACGGTCGTTGAAACTGAATCCGACACCTGAACCTCCGGAAAATACAAGGCCGGCCCGCTTGAAAGGGGGCCGGCACTGATCCGATGCAATCCCGTTCACCTGAGAACGGACCCTAGGCAGAACCAACCTTCTCGGGAACACCAGCACCGGACAGGCTCATCGCCGTGCCCGGGCGTGTACCAGGTTTCATGTCGTTAGCAATCTGTGCATACACCTGCGTCGTCGAAATCGAAACGTGACCCAACGCCTGTTGCACCTCGGAGAGGTCCTTGCCATCCAGCAACTGGTGGGTCGCAAACGAATGTCGCAACGTATGCGGCGTTATGTCATCTATCCCGGCATCGGCGGCGTAACCCTTGAGGATCAGCCAGAAGCCCTGACGGGTCAGCCGCTGGCCCCGGTGATTCAGGAAGAGCGCACTCTCCGAATCGGACCGGCGGATAACCGGCCGCGCCCGGGTTACGTAGGCAGCAAGCGTCGCTGCAACATCGCCGGGTGTCGGAATGGTCCGCAGCTTGCCCTGCCGGCCATGGCAGCGGATCGCTCCGGAATCCAGATCGACATCCTCGACGTTCAGACTGACCAGCTCAGTCACCCGCAGCCCGCTGGCATACAGCAACTCGAGCATCGCCCGGTCTCGCATGCTCTCGGCATCGTCTGCCTGAGCAGGTTGTGCCAGCAACATATCGACCTCATCGCGGGTCATCGCCTTCGGGACAGACTTGTCCACTCGCGGCGACGGCAACGCCGACGACGGATCAGCCCGGAGAATCTGTTGCTCCACCAGGTAGCTACAGAACGACCTGATCGCCGCTGTCTTGCGGGCAACCGTCGAGTTTGCATACTTCCGTTCCCGGAGATGCAACTGGTATGCCTTTAGTTGGCTCTCGCCCAGTTCGCCCCAGGTTTGCATATGCTGGTCGTTCGCCATGAACGTCACAAACTGGGTCAAGTCATTGCGGTATGCGGCGATCGTATTGGCTGAAAAGCCCTTTCCTGACTCAAGGTCGGCCAGAAATCGATCAACTCCCTCTCGCACGATTTATTTTCCCATCAAACCCGCGGCGGACCTACTTGCTCGCAGGTAGTTAGAGCATCGTCTCCAGCGGGACATATTCCAAGTCAAACGCATCGGCAACTGCCTGATATGTCACCTTACCATCATAGACGTTTACACCCTTGGCCAACACCGGGTCGTACTTGAGGCCCGCGACACCCTGTTCGGCAATGTACGTGCCAAATGGCAACGTAACATTCGACAGGGCCATAGTGCTGGTTCGCGGAACTGCACCCGGCATATTTGTCACACAATAGTGAACCACGCCATCGACAACATAGGTCGGGCTGCTATGGCTGGTCGGCTTGGCAGTCTCGATGCACCCACCCTGGTCGATCGCCACATCAACGGCAACCGAGCCATCGGGCATGCTTGCAATCATCTCTGCGCTCACCAGTTTTGGCGCCTTCGCACCAGGGATCAATACGCCACCAATCAGCAGGTCACATTCCCGTAGCGCGTTGGCGAGATTCGCACGGCTGGACATCACAATGTTGATCCGGCCATGCAGGACAAGGTCGAGAAATCGCAGCCGCTCGACTGAAATATCAAGCACGGTTACATTCGCGCCAAGACCGAGCGCCATCTGTGCAGCGTTGGTACCGACGACTCCACCACCAATCACCACAACGTTGGCTGGCTTCACGCCAGGAACACCGCCAAGCAGCAATCCTCGTCCGCCGTTTGTCCGCTGGAGATAGGTTGCACCAACCTGGATGGACATCCGGCCGGCGACTTCGCTCATCGGCGTCAGCAGCGGCAGTGTCCGGTTCGGCAGTTCAACCGTTTCGTAGGCAATAGAGGTGACCTTGCGCTCAACGAGCGTCCGTGTAAGCGCTTCCTCGGCGGCGAGATGCAAATAGGTGTAGAGGATCTGACCTTCCTGAAGAAGACCATACTCGGATTCGATCGGCTCCTTGACCTTGACGATCATGTCAGCCCTGGCAAAGACCTCGGCGTGACTATCAACCAGCGTTGCGCCGGCTGCTTCATATTCGGCATCTGCGAAGCCACTGCCATCACCGGCAGACCGTTCGACCAGCACACCGTGACCACGCCGTACATATTCTGAAACTCCGTCGGGCGTTGTGGAAACCCTGTTCTCGTTGTCCTTGATCTCCTTCGGAACTCCAACCTGCATCGTCCACCCATCCACTTCTTCGTTCGGTTCCAACAATCGTGGCACGGCCGGACTTTGCCCTCGCCTGGCCCCTTTGGCGAACGTATCAAGGCATCTTTTCCGGTCAACCGAAAGTGGATTCTAACATAACCATTTCCGCCCAAAACATGAAAATTTAGCACCAACAGCCTAACCGATTCGTTGACGCTGTCTTTATCAGGTGGGTACCATTCATTGGTTGCCGGCAACAGTATCCGGAACAACCGATCCGGCAGCAGTTATCGAAATGAGCACATGCCTTGCTGAACGCCCTTTTTATCGTCCCGATCCTCGCATTCCTGATTCTTGTCCACGAACTCGGGCACTTCTTGGCGGCGCGACGTGCCGGCATGCGTGTCGAAGAGTTTGGCATTGGCCTGCCGCCCCGGCTATGGGGCAAACAGCGTGGAGACACGCTCTGGTCAATCAACGCTATCCCGTTTGGCGGATTCGTCCGTGTTCTCGGAGAGGACGGCAAGAACTCCGAGGGCGAGAGCATGCAGTCGAAATCTGCCCGCCAGCGGGCACTCTTCATCACCGCCGGCTCGATGATGAATTTCCTGACTGCCTTTGTGCTCATCGCCCTGCTGATCGGCATCCATGGCCAGGCATCCGCCACTGCGGTTATCGCCGAAGTCGTGCCCGATTCGCCGGCAGCAACTGCCGGATGGCAGGCAGGCGATCAATTCGTTGAGGTCGGTGGAAATCGTGTCAACGGTGCCGCCGAAGTAATCGATCGCGCCAACGCACATCTCGGCGAAGAGGTCACGGTTGTGATCAGCCGCGACGGCCAGCAAATCACCACGCAGATCACACCCCGAGCGAACCCGCCAGAAGGTCAAGGGCCGACCGGTATCCGCATCGTGAACACGTTTGATTCACCATTGCGTTTCGCTGATGTGGAACCTGGCAGCGCCGTCGAGGTAGCGGGTATCCAGGCCGGCGACGAAATCGTCTCTAT
>CAZRNC010000341.1:0-1924 GCA_964601285.1 uncultured Thermomicrobiales bacterium
TGGTGCAGGCACACCTCAACATCGGATCAAGCCTCCACGACCATGCTGGTGAGTCGACGCCTGACATGAACGCCTTTATGTACAGCACATTGCGCTTGCCGCCGGAAATCGTCTCGGTTGAACGTATTCTCCTCGGCCAAGCTCGTTCGACCTTTGCCCGCAATGGCTACCCCGATCTCGAATCGTGGGCATCAGTTAGCGCACCGGGCCGTCGTCGTCGCTGGTTCCATGATGGAGACGGGACGCTGGCCGTCTATGTTGGTTCCACGTCCGACCTGGATGACCTGATCCCGACGATCGTTGCCTGGCAGATTGAATGGAACAAGCTGCACCGCAACATTCGCGATGATGAAGACCTCAAGGCACGTATTGCCCGCGCTGCTGACGAACCGGATCTGGAGGCGGCAATCCGCGAGCAGTTGCACATTGAGGAACCCGACTGGCTACGGCTGAAATCTGCCTGGGACGACCAGTTCTGGCCAAACCTGAACCATATGGCCACCAGCAAACGGGATATCCACTTGCAGATGCTGGGTGGCACCTATCTGGGGTTTGCCCGATCCACCCGCCACTGGTGGTCGCCGGTCGATGCCCTGCTGGCCGAGCGTGGACTCACAAACCGGCCGGTCTATTTCGTCTCGTCCAACACCCATTCAATCGCCAATATTCTCACCGGCACTGCTCGCCGGCGGAAGGATGAGCTGGTCCGGTTTATTGAGGAGACCGAACATCCTGAGCTACTGCCGGAGCTGCGGATGCTCCAGCGTGGTGAAACCATGGCATCGTGGGAGAACTTCCTGTACTACGCGGCCCGCAGCTATTTCCGGCTGTACAAGGATGCGCGGGTTGCTCGCGATCGTGAAGAGGCGGAGCGGGGAATTCATAGCATCGAGCCGGAAAGTGTGCTCGATGTCGGGGTGCAGATCATCGAACTTGACCGGTTGAACATGGATGATCTTGATCCCCGCCTTGCCAGCGTTGATGGGAAGCTGCCGGAGACCGGGGCAATCATCATCAATATCAACTACCCACTCGGTCACGCAGCGTTTCATATCCTCTCCCAGCTCGCGATCTCGACCGGCGAACTGAGGGGTGTCTACATCCTCGGTAAGGCGGCAACATTGAATGCCAGGATCGGCGACGTGATGATCTCCGACTCGGTCTACGACGAGCATTCCGGCAACACCTACTGGTTCTACAACCAGTTTTCCAGCGCCGATCTTGATCCGTTCCTGACCTATGGTTCGGCGCTCGACCACCAGCGGGCGGTGACGGTCAAGGGAACTTATCTCCAGAATCGCGGCTACCTGGATTTCTATTATCGAGAGAACTTCACCGTTGTCGAGATGGAGGCAGGTCCGTTCCTGTCGGCGCTCTACGAGGATACGTTTCTCACCCACCATCCACAGGGTCAGAATGTGACGATGACTGATATCCCGGTTGATGTCGGCATCATCCACTACGCATCGGACACGCCTTATACCCGTGCCCAGACGCTTGGTGCACGGGGAATGTCCTACTACGGCATGGATTCGACCTACGCATCGACGTTGGCAATTCTGAATCGGGTGTTCAGGATGTGCCGGAACGGTTAGGCAACGCTGAAGGCTGCCCGTAAACGTTCGATCGTTGGTTCCACTGGCACGAGATCCGGCAGGTTGCCGACGATGTCCTGCGGCGAGGTCAAACCGCTGGCGGTGATGACACTGACGATCCGGGAGTTGCTGTCTGCCAACCCCTGCTCGACCAGCTTACGGGCACCAACGATCCCGGCCGCCGATGAGAGTTCGACGAACAGTCCCTGTTTTGCGCCAAGATCCGCCTGGGCCGCCCGGAGTTCATCGTCGTTGCAGAGCAGGGCCGTGCCGCCGGAATCGCGGACTGCCTTCAGCAACTGGTAGGTCGAGGTGTTGCCGCCAATCGA
>CAZRNC010000341.1:2024-3747 GCA_964601285.1 uncultured Thermomicrobiales bacterium
GGCCAGCGCTCCTCGGTGGTTGCGGTCACGATCAGTTTCGCGCCCGACGCCTCAATTGCAGCTCGCCAGGATGGGGTGATCTTGCTGGCGACGATCACTCCGCACTGTAGTCCGGCTGCTGCGGCGTAGGCTGCAGCACCGGACGCGCCGTTACCGCTCGATGCCAGCGTCACAACCTCTGCGCCAACCTGCTTCGCCCGGCTGATTGCTACAGTGAATGCCCGGTCCTTGAAGGAGCCGGACGGGTTGCGCCGTTCGTCCTTGGCCAGCAGATCGCCAACGCCGATCTCCTCACGCAGCCGGTCCAGCGGCAGCAATGGAGTGCCGCCTTCGGCCAGGCTTACCCGGTGCTCCAGCGGAACCGGCAGTAGTTCGTGATAGCGCCACACTCCGGCGGGCCGTGTTAGCCACTCCGCCAGCAACGCCTTGCCATCGATGCCGGCCAGGTCGTACACCGGCTCCACCGACGCCGGCGCACCCGCATCCCGGCAGGCGGGACACCCCTCAGGCATCTCGCCGGAAGGGTAGGTCGCGTCACAGCGGATACATCGCAGGTGCTGGATCATCTATTCCTGGTCTCCTTTTCACGATCAAGAATATCGAGAAACTCGCGAGGCGTGATGAACGGGACCCCACCATATGAACCGACCGCTCGAAGCGTTCGATCTCCGGTTACGAGATACGTGGCATTCCCGCTCAATGCTGTTGCGATGACATGATCATCTTTTGGGTCTGGTGCGAGTCTCTCGACGAGCTTCAAAGGATCTGTCCAGGTAGCTTGTCGACGAAATGAAGCCAACGCGTGTGCTCGTGTGTTTTCGTTGATGTTGTCGGAAAAGTATGGGCGCGTGAAGGCATCTTCCAATTCACCCATGATTGACGAATTCAGGATGAGAACAAACTCCTTTTGATACCAGCGCCGCAGGATATTTACCGGTGGACTATCCGGTTTGGCATGTGCTAGCAGACTGGATAGCAATACATTGGTATCGACGACAGCGAGAATCACTGCTGCGATGAACCTTCAATCGAGCGCAGATATCGTTCTTCGCGTACCTCGCGCACAGCTTTGTTCACTTCTTCTTCTATCTTCTCCAATGGCTCGTCCTTGAACAGTTCACCGATTTCTCTAAAGACTCTGAAATCTGCCTCACGCTGCATTTCCCGCAGATCGTCTATTGACATGATGACAGCCACTGGCTGTCCATCTTCCTCGATGATGGTGCGGGTGCCGTCTCGTTTGACTTCCGTGAGGATGCGCTTGAACTGCTTTTCTGCTTCGAAGCTATCCAGGGTTTCCTCTACCGGTTCTGGTTGCCGCATGTGGGGCCTCAAATTCGTGAATGCAAGTCGGGAGTTCAGTGCCCAAGTATAAGCTAGCCAGCCTCCACCGGCTCCGGATGCCGCTGGAGCGTGCGAACCGGGGAGAAGATCAGCCAGAGGATGGCCAGCAGGTAGCCGGCGATGCCCAGAATGTAGGCTTCTCGCAGCCCGAAGGTTGTCGCGAGGATACCGCCAAACAGCGAGCCGGCGGGGGCAACTCCCTGGAGCATCAGGCTCATTGTCGCATTCATCCTGCCCTGGATGCCGTCTGGGGTGACAATCTGCCGCAAACTCACTTCATTGACCCGGAAGATCGTAATACCCAGTCCAAAGCCAAACTGCCCCGCCGCAACCATCCCCAGCACCAGCAGATACGGTCCTGTTGCCAGCGGGATCAGCA
>CAZRNC010000342.1:0-3720 GCA_964601285.1 uncultured Thermomicrobiales bacterium
GAACGGGCCGGCGCGAACCTCTATCTCTCCGACGAGGGAGACGCTGACTGGAAGTACGGATTTGCCGGGGCCGCCGGTGCAACACTGGTGGGCGATGGCGACACCATCCCGGTCGGCAACATCAGGCTACAGGTGGTCCATACTCCCGGCCACACACCCGAACATATCTCGTTTATCTTGACCGACAGGGCGGTTGCCGATCAGCCGATGGGGATATTCAGCGGCGACTTCGTTTTTGTCGGTGACGTTGGCCGGCCCGACCTGCTGGAGACTGCCGCCGGAATGGCCGGGACGATGGAATCCGGTGCGCGTCAGCTTTTCGCGTCGATCCAACGGTTCAAGAATCTGCCAGACCACCTGCAAGTCTGGCCCGGACATGGCGCAGGAAGCGCCTGTGGCAAGGCGCTCGGGGCCGTGCCGCAAAGCACGGTTGGCTACGAAAAGCTCTTCAACTGGGCCATGAACGTCGAGAACGAAGCCGACTTTGTGCGGCAGGTAACGTCCGACCAACCTGAACCTCCCACCTATTTCAAGGAAATGAAGCGGATCAACCGTGATGGCGTCGCCAGGGTGAGCGATGCCAGCGCACCGGACCGGCTCGCGCCGGAGCAGCTTGCCGGGCAACTCGTGGACGGGCTGCGGGTGGTCGATGTCCGGCCTGCTGATGTGTACGCCGCCGGCCATCTGGCCGGCACGGTCAACATCCCGCTTGGCAAGTCGTTCATCACCTGGGCGGGTTGGCTTGTGTCCTACGGTGCGCCGTTCGCACTGATCGTTGATGAGCGCAACCTGCCGGTGGTGATCCGTGACCTGCAATTGATCGGGCTGGACGAGATTGCCGGCTACTGGACCCCGGAAGACCTTGCCGGGCAGAAGCTGGAAAGCGTCGAGCAGATTTCAGCCACCGCTACCGGCGCCCGGCTTGGCAAGCAGGATGTCTCCCTGCTGGATGTCCGCGGGTCGGCGGAGTATCGCGAGGGACATATCAGCGAAGCGATCCATATTCCGCTGGGCTATCTCGAAGCGCGGATCGACGAGGTGCCAGACGGCAAACCGGTCGTCGTCCACTGTCTCAGTGGCTACCGTTCCTCGATCGCCGCCAGCATCCTCCACGCCCACGGCCGCAGCCCCGTCCTCAATATGGCCGGCGGCTACCAATCCTGGACCGCCGCCGGCCTGCCGGTCGAGGCGTAGGGGCGCATCGCATGCGTCCGCGTTCAACGCCCTCCGGATGTTGCATTTCACAACGGCGTTCAGATTGTCATCCTGAGCGAAGCCGAAGGATCTCTTTCCAGCCGGCGTGATATCCAACCACGAACGTTGTGCCACAACGCTGCTGGAGAATCAGACGTCGCATGGAAAGAGATCCTTCGGCATCGCTCAGGATGACAGATACACCGGCATGTACAAGCCAAAACGGGAACGTGTTGGAACAGGTAGACCTGCTGTTAATCCGCCAGCGGGATGAACAGCGAGACGCGTTCCTCGTCGGAGGTGCTGCGGGTGATGTGGCCCTTGCCGGTGGTGTCGTCGGCGAGCATGATCGTGCCGGGGCCGATCTGGCGGATTTCGCCGTCGCTGGCCTCAACTTCGGCATGGCCGGAGAGGGTGATGACAAACTGCCGGGCCGGGGCGTTGTGCCAGTCGATGAACTGGTCGGCAGTGCTGGTGCGGAAAATAATGCCTTCGGCCGGAATGAGATCGGTGAGGTTTGAATCCCACCGGCTGTTGGTCATCTCGAATTCGAGGTCCTCAAAGTGGGTCTCGCCGTCGGCATCGGCATAGATACGGAAATACTTCACCAGGTTATCCCTTTCATCGGTCAAGTCTTCAAGCTGCCGACAGTATAGGATAGGGATTGCTGATCTCCGGCCGATCGCAGGAACGGGAGCCGAACCTGGATATTGCTCAACTGTTGACCCTGCTGCTCTTTCTGGTGGTCATCGTGCCGCTGATCGGCTATCTCTACGGCCGGCAGCGACGCTGGATCTCGGCTGGTGGCTGGTTGCTCCTGCTGGGCGGGCAGGTGATCCTGATGATCGGTGGCGGCGAGTGGTTCGCCTGGGGCGGCCTTGTCTGGCTGACCGTTTCCGCCTTCGGGATCATCCTGGTGCTCGTTGACCTGGTGACGCACCGCCGCAGCCTGAACGGCGACTAGAACAGCACGTTCTCGACGATTGCCAGCCAGCCGGCGCAGATGCAGCAGATGACCAGCAGGACGGCGACGACGATGAGCAGGCAGCTCCGGTTGTTTCCACTGGCGACATACACCCTCGCCTGGCCAACGTAGGTTGAGGTGAACCCACCATCCTGGCGCTCCTCATTGATGACCACATCGCCGTTATCGCCGGATACATCAATGATGACCGGATCGCTGGCAATGTCCTCACGCAGGCGCGCACCGCACGATTCGCAGAACACCGCGCTATCCGGGTTTCGAACACCGCAGTGCCGGCAAATGGTCAACGGTGGGCCTCCACTTCAGCGCCGCACGATGAAACGAGAATACCACGGGCGGTGGACCGCCCGTGGTATTGAACTGCCGGTTGATGCTTACGGCTCCAGCGGTGGATCCGGGTCTGGCTTCGGCGTTTCCTTGAACATCACCGAGGCGATGATCGATCCGCCGATCAGGACGACAATGACCACCAGCGAAATCGCAATCGGAATGTGCCAGATGTCGGTCAACATCATCTTGATACCAACGAACATGAGGACGGCGCCCAGCCCGACCTTCAGGTAACGGAACATATCCATCACCCCGGCGAGCAGGAAGTAGAGCGACCGCAGTCCGAGAATTGCGAAGACATTCGATGTGTAGACGATGAACGGATCATCGGTGACCGCGAAAATGGCCGGCACCGAGTCGATCGCGAAGACCAGGTCGGTCGCTTCGACCATCACCAGCACGGCCAGCAGCGGCGTCGCCAGCCGTTTGCCGTTTTCAATAACGGTAAATGCCTGGCCGCGGTATTCGTTGGTCATCGGCACGAAGCGCCGGAAGAGTTTGAAGACCCGGCTCTCGGCCGGATCCATGTGGACATCGTTCTCTTTGAGAATCCGGAATCCGGTGAACACCAGGAACGCGCCAAAGACGTAGATGATGATGTGGAAACGGTCGAGCAGTGCAGCGCCGGCCAGGATGAACGCCAGCCGCATAACCAGCGCGCCGAGAATACCCCAGAAGAGCACCCGGTGTTGATACTGCCGCGGGACCATAAAGAAGGTGAAGATCAGGGCGAAGACAAACATGTTGTCGACGCTGAGCGCCAGCTCCACCATATAGCCGGCGGTAAACTCCAGCCCCCGGTCGACCCCGGCAAAGTAGTAGACGCCGATGTTGAACAGCGCCGCCAGCGAGACCCAGCCAATAACCCAGAAGCCGGCCTCGCGTACCCCTATGACATGCGGTTTGCGGTGAAAGACAGTGAGATCGACCACCAGCAGGATCACCACAGCGATGGTGAACCCGATCCAGAGAGCGGGTGAGCCTATCGAGTCTGCGAACAAATCAGGTCATCCTTTCCCGTCCGTTGCGGACAGATACAGTTCAGGGGCGAGCCCCCCGCAACCGTCGTCAAAAACGGCTGCGAAGGTCTCGCCCCTGTCAACGCATCTGTGTCGCAGGTGCCGGGCCGGAGCGTTGAAGCTCGGGATGACGGCCATTGGCATGGAGCATCGGCTCCGTAGCTACTCCCCTTCGGCGAACAAGCATACCAG
>CAZRNC010000343.1:0-3717 GCA_964601285.1 uncultured Thermomicrobiales bacterium
CGGTCCAACAATGGCGAATTCGAGCATTCCTTGACCCAGCGACTTCTTCCGGTTAGTTGTTCTAAACACGCTGCCCACCCGTCTCTAGCTGCCTGTCCCGAGCACTGGCATGCGCACGGTGCGTTCCATCTCAATGACTGATGGCATTGGCCCAAAGCTGAATATCGGCACAAACTCATAGATGACCGTCACTTCGACCCAGCGGAAGTTGTAGGTCGGATCGATGTTGCCGGCGTCGTTGTTGACCACGACGGTCGGAGTGCTTCCCCAGATTGAGCCGGCATCTGCGAGAGCTGCCGCTTCGATGCCTGCTGCATTGTTTGCGAAGTCCTCGGAAATGATTGCATAGGACGCTCCGGCACCAGCAGCGCTGCTGACTGTAAGGGATGCCGTAAATGCCCGGCCGAGATCGCCGGCGATGACCAGCATCAACAGCAACACCGGGGTAATGAAGGCGAGCTCGACCAGGCTCTGTCCTTGTGACTTGCGACGCTGAACACAGGTGCTTGACGTTGCCCTGGTACCAAACTGGCTCCTGAGGAGCATGCTGCCGGCATCCCTTCCTGAAACAAACAGGATCATTCCGAACTCATTGTTCTTTTCGTAAGCCGAGCCGGGAAGATGACCATAGTCACGATTCCTGTCCGGTGGTTCCCGTTCCCACATTCTGGCCGATCTGGCGGCCCACTGACAGGTCCATTGGTCCCAAGCATCATCGATGCTGGCGAATGGATAGGTTGAGGCGAAATATCGGGACGGGAGGCCCGTGAGTACCGGTACTAACAGGTCTGGTGAGCGTAGCCACGTAGCCCATAGACTGGGTGATAGACGGGCGCAGTGTGCTGCTCGTCGTGAAGTGCATCCGGGCCGGAGGCAGGGGTGGAAGCCATGCGACATCAACAGCAATCATCAACACGCCGCGATGGGCTGCGCGGCCAGGTTGTCATCATCTTTGCACTGGCATCGGTAGTGCTGGTCGGTATGCTCGCGCTCGCCGTTGATGTTGGCATGCTGTTAACCGAACGCCGCCAGGTGCAATCCGCTGCCGATGCCGGCGCGCTGGCTGCGGCCAACGCTTCGCTTGCCAACCTTTCACCAGTCGGAGCAGGGCAGGCCTATGGCTCGATGAATGCCGATGTGCCAATCGGCAACGTCCAGGTCAACCAGCCGCCAACGCAGGGCCGGTTTGCCGGCGACAGCGCCTATATAGAAGTAATCGTCACCAAGCAGGTCGAACGCTACTTCCTCGGTGCGGTGTATCAAGGTCCGTGGGAAGTGCAGGCGAGTGCGGTGGCTGTTGTTGAGGCTGTCACAATAGATGCGGCATTGTTAGCCCTCAACAGAGAATCAGGTGGGATTCAGCTTAACTACGATGGTGGGTTCACCGAAATTCAAGTTGTCGGTGGTAGCGCAATATCCAATTACAACATCGTGGCGCAAGGGAACGCCACACTGGTTGCCGAGGGGAACGTCAATGCTAGCCAAGGTATTTCACACATTCCTGGTAACACAATTACAGGTCAGGCTGGAACCAACTCGTCGGCACCGCCTGTTGATGATCCATTATCAGAAATCCTTCAATCGCCAAACTTGCCGGCTGCCCCTGGGAATCCAGTACCATCCGTAAACCCTGCAAGCCAGGCTTGCTACGACCGCCCAACATGGTACGTGCCCGGAAATGCTTACGTCTACGAGGCTACGGCAGGTACTTTCCCTGCAAACAATTCATCATGTATTCACATCTTCGGGACCGTTGGTGGTACGTTCAATTTTCCAAATGATCACTACCGATTTGGCAACAACTCAGGAATCTACCTGGAAGGGTATCCCCATGTCTCGATGGTAGGCGGAATATACAACTACACGGGGCCGAGTGGCGGTATTCACATCAAGAACGCACAGAACTTTGTGATGCAAGGCGGTCAATATTCATTCCTAAATGGTGCAAAGCTTGAAATCTCTGGCAACTCTCCAAATAACACTCTGGGTGGTACGTTTTATTTCGGTGGTGGCGGAGGGATCAAAGCCGCTGGTTCGTACAACATCACTTTGAATGCAGGGACCTATATCTTCGATGGTGGCGCTGGCATCGCAATGAGTGGCCCGCCACGTCTCCACTTAAATGCCGGCGTCTATGAGTTCTGGTTCCTGGACGGAGCCGGTCTTTCATTTACTGGTGGCTCTACAATTACGGCTGATCCTGGAGCATATGTGAGAATGTATTTTTACGGGACGTCATCTAAACACGCAGAATTTACTTATGATGGTAATACCGAGATGACAATACCTAGTGGCGAGTATTATTTCGACAACGCTTCAATGCTCAATACCGGTTCGGGCCGAGTGCGCGGAGACAACGTCTTCTTTTACTTCCGGAACGATGGACGGATGGCGGCACTCGCAGATGGATCGTTCGCGTTTAACGCACCATCAGCAATGATCTATCCCGGTTACGTGCCTGGTGTGGTGATTTATTCGGAACGCGGCAATACCGCCCCGTTCATTTGGACCGGTAAAACGGGTGGTCCAAGTTCAGGGATTATCTATATACCCAGTGCCCCAGTGTACTTTGGACGGTCGAGCAAAGGGATGGTTTTCACTGGTCAGTTCATTGCCGATAGCTTCTATACAAAAGGTGATACAAGTATTACTTTGACATATTACCAATACATTGAAACTGACACTCCGGTTGCCTACTTGGTGGACTGACCCTCGCTCAAACCACGAACAACAAGGGAGCGCCAGCCGGCGCTCCCTTGTTGTTGTCCGGAGTATCCTTGGCGCGGTTGATTGATAACGCTGTTTTGGGGGAAGGGAAAGCCGGGTGGCAGATTCGCGTATTGAGAAACTCGCAGACATTCTGGTGAACTATTCGCTGGAAATTCAGCCGGAGCAGCTGGTGGTGTTGCAGGGCAGCCCGTTGGCACAGCCGCTGCTGGTGAGTGTCTATCGCAAGATCATCGAGATTGGCGCTCACCCGGTGGTGAACGTGAACCTGCCGGGCATACAGGAGATCATGTTCACCCATGGTAGCGATGCTCAACTAACCCATCTCACCAGCCGCGACCGGCTGATCGTCGATGAGGCTGACGCGGTGCTGAATGTCATCTCCGAGGAGAACACCAAGGCGCTCTCCGGGGCGGACCCGAACAAGCAGCGACTCGCCCAGACGGCCCGACGCGAGATCATGGCCAAGTACCTCCAGCGGTCGGCAGAGGGCACGCTGAACTGGTGCGTCACGCTCTTCCCGACCAATGCCTATGCCCAGGACGCCGAGATGTCGCTGTCCGATTACAGCGAGTTCGTCTTCAACGCCTGCCGGCTTGATCTGGATGACCCGGTCGCCCACTGGCAGGGCGTTTCGGCCGAACACCAACGGCTGATCGACTGGCTCGCCGGCAAGAGCGAGATTCACCTGACCGGCCCGGATACCGACCTGAAGCTCTCGGTAGCCGGCCGCACCTGGATCAACGCCGACGGCAAACGCAACTTCCCGGATGGCGAGCTATTCACCGGCCCGGTCGAGGATTCGGTCGAGGGCACGGTGCGCTTTACCTATCCAAGTAGCGTCCAGGGACGCGAAGTTGAAGACATCCAGCTCTGGTTTGAAGGCGGCAAGGTCGTCAAGGCCACGGCCGCCAAGAACCAGGATTACCTGGAGCAGATGCTCGATGCCGACGAAGGCGCACGCCGGCTGGGCGAATTCGCCTTCGGCAC
>CAZRNC010000344.1:0-3715 GCA_964601285.1 uncultured Thermomicrobiales bacterium
CGTACAGAACCCGGCCATGGCAGCGGCGGCATTTCCGGATGAGTCCACAATCACTCGCTTCAAGCCAAGTCTCAGCAGGTGGGCCACGAGGACCGATGCGCCCCGATCCTTGAATGAACCGGTTGGCAGCGCAGCGTCGTTCTTGAACCAGACATCCCGTCCAGCGAGCTGACCGCGGATCAGTGGCGTCAGCCCTTCGCCCAGCGAAGGGCGGCCTTCCAGACTTGCCGGCAATAGCGATGAGTACCGCCAAATGGAAGGTTCCCAGGCATCGATTACCTCGGGTGTCAGGTCGTTCGGCCCGTCCAGGGCGAATGCGCCACCATCAACCGGACACTGCCAGAGCCGGGTGTCAATTGGTTCGGTGTGGCCGCATACTTCGCAAACATAGCGCCAGGATTGCATGGACCGGATACCTTTCGTCATTGTTGCCTATGCTGAACGTGAGAAACTCGGTAGAGACGGGTCTGCTAGTGAACGACAGTGTAGCAACCGGTACTGTCCGCCGGATGCCAGGAGGATGAAGCTCAGTTGGACGGATTCGCAATACGGCTGCAAACGAGAACACCGGATTACCTGATCGACATCTCAATTGATGCCGGCAACGAGATGATCGTTCTGCTCGGCAGGCAGGGGGCTGGTAAATCGGTAATCCTGCGAGCGATTGCCGGAGTCTACACCCCGCAGTTCGGGGTGATCGAGCTTGGGGACCGCACGGTGTTCAGCACGATCAACGAGATCGAAGTGCCTCCGAGCGATCGCCGGGTTGGTTGGGTTCCGCGTGCCAACGCGCTGTTCTCCAACCAGTCTGTCCGCGAGAATGTCGCCTTCGCCTTGCAGAAGCACGATGAAATCCAGCCCGAACAGGCCGCCCGCCGGGTCGAGGAAGTATTGGACATGCTGCAGTTGCGGGCGCATGCCAGCAGGGTTCCGGCGGAGCTTCCTGCCGAGTTGGTCCAGCGCGTCTGTTTTGCGCGCGCCCTGGCAATTGATCCGGATATCCTGTTACTGGACCACCAGTTTGACGATCTCGATGTCACAACCCGGCGCAAGGTCCGACGCGATTTCCGATCGTTGCGGGAAGCGGTTGGTGTGCCGGCGCTGATGGCGACAATCGATCTCGAAGAGGCGTACGAGCTGGCCGGCAGGATAGCCCTGATCGAGAAGGGTCGGCTGTTGCAGTTCGACACCCCGCGCACACTGTTGATGCGACCGGTCAACCGGGAGGTTGCCGCGCTGACGCTTTCGGTGAACATAGGCAGGGGTGTGGTCATCGAAGCGGTCGACGGTGGCGTTTCTGTCCAGTCGCGCCTTGGCAGGCTACGGGCTGCAGTAGTTCAGCCACTGGGAATCGATGTCGAGCTGGTCATCCGGCCGGAGCACATTCAGATACCCGGCCCGCGTGAAGAGTTGCCAAACGAGAATGTCCTGCAGGGGACGTTGATCGATGTGGTGCGACAGGGTGACCTCTTCGACATCCGGTTTGCTCCGGATATCGGTGGCGATCCGCTCCATATCTCGATGAGCGATCTTGCGTTTCGCGAACTTGGATTGCAACCTTCCCAACCGTGTCGCGTCTACCTTCCTCCCCAGGCGATCCATCTGATGGCATTATTGCCGGATGATGAACCGCGTCCCGCACCGGATGCCGGGGCGAGTTCCCCGGCCGGATAGCCGGTCAATCAGGTGATGGAGAAGAATTGATGAATGTTGCCGAACAGGTGCAGGCTGCTCTCAGGAATTACGAGAATCTTGCACCTACACCGCTGGACGAGACGGTCACCCCGGAAACGCTCTACATGGCGACACCGGACCGTCTGACATTTGCTCTGGGCTGGATCGCCGCCAACGCAATCGTCAAGGCACGCTTCCGAAAGTCGGCGATTGATGTGCTTCCGGTCTTTCATCCCGAGCATGGTTGGGATCGCTTTCTGATCACCCGCCGGACGAGTTGTGGCAACTACGAGAACGAGCCGGCTGACAAATTCGGCATGATCATGCTCAGCGGAGAAGATGCGCCACGGTTGACGACCGGAAGCGGCCGGACCCGGATGGCGCTCGGCACAGCGTTACGCGAGAACCCGGAGCAAGCGATCAAGGAGATGCTCGCGTTGATTCCCGCGCCGCCAATCGAGGGGGAATCCCACGGGCGATGTTTTCACAAGCGAGCGCCGAAGTACGCCCGCTACTACCAGGCAGTCACCGAGCTGATCGTCGAGAACCCGGGACTGGTAGCAGCGCGCGAGATCTACATTGACGACCAGGAAATCGACGGACAATATCACCCGCTCTACCTTCATTCGGTAGCGCTTTCAAACAGCGGACCCGGCGATCGGACCGGCTCGGTAGTGCCGGTGATTGTCTACGACTGGTTCCAGCTTCAGCAGGACGATCTGTTTGCATTCTTCGACATTTTCGGTGGCCGAACTGTCTATCGCACCGAGCGTGGCAGCTGGTCCAGAGTACGCAAGCAATTGAAGGATGAGAAACCGGAAGACGTCCGTGTACGTATAGCTAACTGGATGCGCATTGATGGTGGACCCGACGCTGAGCGGGATTCGCCATTGGAAAGCGCAACTGCCAGCAGGGCAGACTAAACCACGCATCCGCCTAACATTTTGCCTACCAGCAAGAATTATCCATTGTAGTTTGTTGCTGGTGGAATTCGTACCATTGACGCTTGTACCCCACAGGGACAGCAGGTGTATTCCTGCAATTGGCGTTTGAGGAGGTTAATCAGATGGACCGGACCGAGCGGTTTGCGGAGTTGCTCCGCAACGTACAGCCAACCAAGCGGCGTGAGTTCCTGAAGCGGTCGGCAATCCTGGGTGTTTCCATCCCGGTTGTCGGTTCGTTGCTTGCAGCTTGTGGTGATGACGATGACGACGAGCCAACCACCGCGCCAGCCGAACCGACAGCAACGACTGAAGTAGCTGCCCCGGAGGAGACCGAAGCCGAGGAAGAAGAGACTGAGGAAGAGGAAGAGGAAGAGGACTCCGAGGAGCCGGAAGCAACCGCTACAGAAGCTGCCGAGGCGACCGAAGAACCGGAAGAAGACGAAGACTCAGAGGAGGAGCCAGACGACGATGGCGATGCTCGCCAGGGCGGCACGATCGTGTTGATGGGCCACCACCAGGTTGCCAGCCTCAGCCCGGACGACCGGGGACCGACCGTCCACTGGGTTCCTGTCACCAACATTCACGAAGCGATGCTCGAACTGGATCCGTTCTACGTGCTCCAGCCGGTGCTGTGTGAATCGTTTGATGTCAGTGACGATGGAACGGAATACACCTTTCACCTGCGTGAAGGTGTTTCATTCCACGATGGTGAGGACTTCACCTCAGACGATGTGAAGTACACCTTCGAGTTCTATGGCGATCCGGCAAATGCCACGATCACCGCGTCGGACTTTGGTGGCATTACCACGGTTGAAGCTACCGACGACCACACCATCGTCATCACGATTGACGAGCCGAATGCTGCGTTCCTCACCCGCGCCGGCCAGGTGCCGATTGTTGCCGAACATCACCACAGCGCGATCGGCGAGGATGCGTACAAAGGCGACCCGATGGGCACCGGCCCGTACGTTGTGTCCGAGTGGCGTGCTGCGGAATACACCGAACTGGTCGCGAACGAAGACTACTGGCGCGGCCGGCCAAATATCGACGTCTTGCGCGTCAACATTGTTCCAGAACCGTCTGTCCGGGCGATTGCT
>CAZRNC010000345.1:0-3699 GCA_964601285.1 uncultured Thermomicrobiales bacterium
CCGTAGTCGCCGCCACTTGGTTACACTCTTTCGTGCAGATAGTCGTTTGACTGATAATGATTTCGACAGGGCCGTGGATCTCGTAGGGGCGTCTTGCATACGCCCGGTTGGATTCCCACAATGTTCGGGGCGGCAACCGGGCGTATGCAAGACGCCCCTACGCAGGTGGTCAAAAACGAGGAGCCCAATTGCAGCGAGCCGGATCAACCAGCACACGGGCAATCAACATCTCCCTCGAGGTTCTCCTCTGGGCTTTCATCGGCGTGCTGGCGATCGTCACCCGGTTCTGGGATCTTGGGAGCCGGGCGCTGAACCACGATGAGAGTCTGCATACGCTCTATTCGTGGTATCTGGTGTCGGATTTCCTGTACATCCATAACCCGATGATGCACGGGCCGGGGCTGTTTCACACGACCGGGCTGATCTATTTCCTGTTTGGGGCCAACGACTACACCTCGCGAGTTGTGCCGGCGATCCTGGGAGTCTGCATCGTCTTTCTGCCGCTGATGATCCGGCAACCGCAGTTGCTGGGTCGTTGGGGGGCGATGATCAGCGGGACGTTGTTGCTCTTTTCGCCGACGATTCTCTTCTACACGCGCTTCATCCGCCACGATCCCTATGTGCTGTTCTGCACGCTGGTGATCGTCTTCTCGATGTTGCGTTACATGCTCGACCGGCAGACGAAGTGGATCATTCTGGTCTGGATCACAACCGGGTTTCTTTTCACCACGCTGGAAGTCTCGTTCATCATCGCCTTCATTCTGGTGACGTTTGTCGGCCTGATCATCGCCTGGCAGCTGGACAAACGGTTACTGCTGGTCGCCGGGCTGGCCGGTCTCGCCGGGGCTGCTGTCTGGAAA
This sequence comes from uncultured Thermomicrobiales bacterium, assembly GCA_964601285.1. GTDB lineage: Bacteria > Chloroflexota > Chloroflexia > Thermomicrobiales > CFX8 > CAYWXR01. The sequence goes on from CAZRNC010000345.1 coordinate 861, forward strand.
GGGATGCCCCGGGCCGGCGTCGACCGGTTGCCGACGATTCCCTGGGAAGACCCGACCCAACAGAACATCCAGCAGTTCACGATCGATGCGCTTTTGCATCCGATTACGCTGGTGCTGCTGGGGGTTGTCGTCGTGGCAGTGCTGGCAACGTTGCACTTGCTACGACGGATGCGTCCGCCAGAAGCTGGTTGGATCGACGGCACGCTCGGCCAGCTGCCGGAAACAACGACGACCGGCGCGATCTACGACGGGCTACGCGACAAGCGAGGGATGATCTACGGCATTCTCGGCGGTCTGGTGATCTATTCCGTGCTCTATACGACCTTCTTTACCAACTTTGCCGGCATGGCCAGCGGCACGGTCGGATCGCTCGGCTACTGGCTGGGGCAGCAGGAAGTCCAACGCGGCGGCCAGCCCTGGTTCTACTATCTGATGCTGCTGCCGCAGTATGAGTTTGTCCTTGTCACACTGATTCCGATTTGTGCCGGCCTCACAATCTGGAAGATTGTCGGGCGGATGCGTGCCGGCGAGGAGGTTGGTCCGCGACTCTACCTGCGTGGACTCTGCCTCTACTGGGGCACGATGATGCTGCTAATCCTGTCGTGGGCCGGCGAGAAGATGCCCTGGCTCTCGGTGCACATCGCCCTGCCGTTCATCATCCTGGCGGCATCCTATCTCGGCGGCGCGCTGGAGTGGCTGGAAGCTCGGGTGGCCAGTGGACTGCTGCCACGAGCCGTTCCGGCGGTTGGCACTGCAACGATCCTGACGATCTCGGCGACCGGATTCCTGCTCTGGGCCTGGGGAACTGCCGGTCCGGAAGGGGTAAGCGGCCGCCAACGGATCGTCGTCGGGGTCCGACCTCTTATTGAAAGCCAGCCCTGGCTGCTTTATCTGCCGCTACTAGCGTTGGCCGCAGTTGCCGTGCTGCTGGTGGTCCGCCATGGCTGGAAGACGTCGCTTACGACGACGGCGCTGGCAATCACCACCGCGCTGATCCTCGCCCAGGGCAATACCGGCATCCGTTTTGCGATGCACGAAGGAGACTGGCCGCGCGACATGCTGAACTACAGTCAGGCGTCGCCGGATGTGCCGATGGTGATGCGCGATGTCCAGCAACTTTCCTTTGAGCTGACCGGACGCAATGACATCTATATCGCTTGGGATCAGGGCGTCTCCTGGCCGATGCAGTGGTATGTGAAGGATTATCCCAACCGCCGGTTCTACGGCAACAATGTCTCTGGCGTGCTCGATGCCGATGTCATTCTGATTGCCACAGCCAATCTGAACACCACTGGTCGGGATGGCACACCAATCAACAACGAGGCGTTACTGACCAACTACACCTTCCAGACATATGCATTACGCTGGTATTTCCCCGAGTCCAGCTACCGGGCGTTTGCAATTGCCCCGGAGATCAGCGACCCCACCTCCCAGAACTATCAAACTGACCAGGAAGGGCCATACTCGCTGTTCGATGTCATCCGGAGCGTTGGCAATTCGTTTGCTGCGCTGCGCGATGTCGAGCAACAGGCGAAGCTCTTCCGAATGACAGCCTTCCGTGAGATGACAACGACCACGCTCGGACCGTACCACTTCCGGGTGTACGTCCGTAACGATATCGTCACCACCTGGGACGATATCCGGCTCCAGTAATCTGCGAACGCAAGCCTTGTAGGGGCTACGCGCTGCGTCGCCCGGGAAAGTCTCGATGCATCAATCCGGGCGACGCAGCGCGTAGCCCCTACAAGGTGACGGTGATCTCGTCTCCAACGTGTCACATTCTGACCGCCCCGGCGTATATCTTCCGAGAGGACGGCAAAGGATGGTGGGCAGGAGGCGGGTGCTGGAGCGGTTGGATACGCATCCAGTGATCTCCGATGAGGACCTGGTGCGGGCTGCGCTTGAGGATACCCGCCATTTCCGGCTGCTCTACGAACGCTATGCCGATCGGATCTACTGGTATGCCCTGCCGCGCACCCGTTCGGCGGTGGTTGCCGATGACGTTGTCAGCGAAACGTTTCTCGCTGCCCTCGAACGGCTGGAGTATTTCAATCCGGAGCGCGGGAACTTTGCCGGCTGGATCTTCACGATTGCTCGCAACAAGATGATCGACCACCAACGCTATCATCGCCGGCTCTGGCGGTTCGTCTCACGCCACAGCCACCGGCAGGAACTCGATGCCGAGCAGGAAGCGATGGACGAGGTCTTGCGCGAGGAACGTATTGCACGCGTTCAATCCGCCTTTCAGCAACTCTCGGCAGCCGATCAGGAGATCCTGGGGTTGCGTTACAGCGCCGGGCTCTCGTCACAGGAGATCAGTGAAGTCATTGGCATCAGCGATGCTGCCGTCCGCAAGCGGCTGAGCCGGGCGACCGAACGTATGTCGAGATTGCTGGAATCTGAATGAGAAACGGTATGGATACATCCGACGACCGACGGCTCAACAACGAACTCCGGCAAGGATTGCGTCCCGGGAGCCTTTCCCGGCGTCAGCGTCAGCGACACCTCGACCGGATCAACGCACAGGGGGCATGGGAGATGGATTTCATCCGACGGCGAAGTGTTGCTGAGCTTGGGTTGATCGTCGCGGTGTTGCTCCTTGTCGGGGCAGCCGGAGCCTGGCAAGCCGGGCTGTTTGACAGGGATGAGGATCCCGTTCTCGTTGTCGCAGAAGCAACACCGACCAGCAGTGCACTCGCGCAGGAACCGACTGTCACCACCCCTCCGGTTGCCGTCGAGCAGCCATCCTCATGCGATGCAACGCCGTTCTCCGATTCGAAACCACAAATCGAACACGACTGGGCCGGCCAGATGCCGGGCTTTGACAATTGGTATGCCG
>CAZRNC010000346.1:0-3694 GCA_964601285.1 uncultured Thermomicrobiales bacterium
GGACGACCGGTGTCAGCCCAGCCTTCCGCGCCTCTTCTGCAGCAGCATCAATTGGCACTGACAGACTGCCGATCGTCAGCGATTGCGGAGCATCCACGTCCGATTCATCGCTCTGCGCAGGAAGCCTGGCATCAACACCGAACCGTTCAAGCACCGCTTCGGCAGATTCACCTGCACGGCGTGGCACCGTTGGCCCGCTGGCAATCGTTGCCAGATCGTCGCCCAGCACATCCGAGATGATCAGATTGACAACCGGCCTCCCGGCAAGCACCTGCAGCAACCCGCCCGCCTTGAGGGCGCTCAGCCGTGCCCGAACCGTGTTCAGTTCATGGATCGATGCCCCGGCCCGCAGTAGATCCTTGGTGACCCGCTGCAATTCATCAAGGCTGATCCCGGCCTGCAACGACTCCATCAAAGCCGATCCGCCGCCGGAGATCAGGCAGAGCACCAATGCTTCGTCTGGTATCCCGGTTGCAAATCTGAGCACAGCTTCGCCAGCATCAAGAGATCGTTGATCTGGAACCGGGTGGGAACCAACAACAACCCGGGTGCGTGGAATCTCTTGAACCACCTCGGACTTCACAACGGCAATCGCCTCGGTGAGATAGTCGCCAAGAATCTCGGCAACGACGGCTGTCATCTCCCCGGCAGCCTTGCCAAACGCGATGACATACACAGGTCTCTCTTCCAGAACATGCGTAGTGTCGCCCACGGTCAGCGTGGAGCCATCCAGATGGAGCGCTTTCGGCAGCACCGTTTGCGGCAGGACGGCATCGACAGCCGATTGATAGATCCCGGCAATCGTTGCTACCCGATCTGCGCTCATAGGCGTGTTTCCAACTCCGCAAGCGCAGCACTAAGGTCAGGTGGGAGCGGAGATTCGAGGTCAAGCGGACTGCCATCCGGCAGGTCAAACTTCAGTCTGCGAGCGTGCAGGAACTGCCGTTCAAGTGGAAGGTCACGCACCGCTCCGCCGTACATCGAGTCGCCGGCGACCGGATGCCCGGTGAACTGGCAATGGACGCGAATCTGGTGGGTACGACCGGTCTCGATAATGACATCAAGCAGCGTATAGCCTGGGTACCGGCCCTCAACCCGGAGCCTGCTGACCGCGGGTCTGCCGGACGCGACCACCGCCATCCGCTTGCGGTTGTTCGGGTCGCGGCCAATCGGAGCGTCGACTGTGGCACTCTCCTCGGGGAACGTACCGACCACCAGGGCGGTGTAATGCTTCAACACCTCACGTGCCTGCCAGAGGCGAAGCAAGTGCAATCTCGATGCCTCGTTCTTGGCGACGACAATCAGGCCGGATGTGTCTTTGTCCAACCGGTGAACGACGCCCGGCCGAGGGCTGGATGGATCGACAGATTCCGGCCGCATCCAGCGCAACGCATTGACCAGTGTCCCCCGCTCGTGCCCGGGTGCAGGATGCACCACCAGACCAGCAGGCTTGTCGAAGACAATCAGATCTGCATCTTCATAAACGACCGGGATCAGAATCTCGTCCGGACGAATATCTTCGGGAATCTCGGGCGGTGGCACGTTGGCTTCGATGTTGTCGCCAGCAGCTACCTTGTAGCTGGGCCGCTGCGGCCGGCCGTTGACCAGCACATCGCCATTGTCGATCAGGCGCTGGACCCAGGAACGGCTGGTATCGGCAAGATGGTCGGTAATGACCCGATCAAGCCGGATTCCTGCCTGATCTGCCGGCACAACAAACTTCAGGACAAACGCCGGCCGCGACGTCAAGACTCGTCTCCACTGGATTGCAGCTGCCGGCCCGATTCAGATTCCGAGGTTGGCAGATTTCGAAACAGCAGCGCGTACATCAACAACACCACACCAATGGTGATCGCACTATCAGCCACGTTGAAGACTGGAAAGCGCGGAAAATCAAGAAAATCGACGACATACCCATGCCGGAAGCGATCCACCAGATTCCCGAGCGCGCCGCCGACTTGCATTCCGATAGCTACACCGATCAGCCAGTCGTTCCGGCCATGCCGCAGGTAATAGAACACCAACACCGAGACCGCAACAATCGCCAGAATCGAAATGATCGTGGATTGTCCCTGAAACATCCCGAACGAACTGCCAGTGTTACGGACGAACCGGAGCTGAAAGAAACCGGGGATGATCTCGATGGATGACCGCTCGGCTCCCGGCCCGATCGCCCGGATCATGATCTCCTTGGTGATCTGGTCCAGCGTAAACACAACAGCGACAATCACCGCCACGATCGCAGCGATTCGCCCGGTTGTCGCCTCTTTCATGTCAGACCTCGTGAACCCGCCTGCGAACGGTATGCTGCTTCGTTATAGTTGTTCAAGTTTGGTTTCCACTGGTGCGAAAGGCTGCACATTGAATTCTGAGTCTAGCACTTTGCGGGAGAGCGCTCCCCTCCGGGTTGTCATCGCCGGGGGCGGCACGGGCGGACATATCTCCCCGGCAGTTGCCGTTGCAGCTGAGCTTCGTGACCGTGGACCGGTAGAACTGCACTGGATCGGATCGCATACCGGTTTCGAGCGCGATGCCGCCCGGGATCGGGATATCCCCTTCTATCCGGTACGCACCGGAAAGCTGCGCCGCTATCTTGCCCTGGAAACATTGGGAGATGTCTTCCGAGTGCCCGCCGGCATGCTGGAAGCCCGCAAACTCCTGCGAAGATTGCAACCGGATGTCATCTTCTCGACCGGTGGATTTGTCAGCACTCCAACAGTGGTCGCTGGCCGGATGCTTGGTATCCCGAGCCTGACCCATGAGCAGACCGCCAGCCTCGGCCTGGCAACCCGGATCAACGCACGATTCTGCGACACCGTCGCGCTATCCTTCCCAACCCAGGACAGCCTCAAGACACGATCCGGTGCGCGAATCATCACCACCGGTAACCCGGTTAGACCATGGATTCTCGACGGCAACCGTGAACTCTTCCACTCGTTGTATGGACTGCCGGTTGATCTGCCGGTCGTGTATGTCACCGGGGGTGCGCAAGGTGCGCACGCGCTGAACGCTGCCATTGGTGAGGCTCTGCCCACTCTCCTGCATCATGCCGCTATCGTCCACCAGTGCGGACCACAAACGGGGAATGGGGACTTCCAGCGTCTGCTCGACCAGCGACTACACCTGGATGGAGCCTTGCAGGATCGGTATGTGCCAGTCGAGCGGGTTGGAGATGAGCTGGCGCACATCTACGCTGCCTCAACGCTTGTCGTTGGCCGGGCAGGCGCCGGAACAGTGGCCGAGCTCGCAGCGGCTGGACTGCCTTCGATCCTGGTGCCGCTTCCTGGCGCAGACGAGCAACGGCGAAATGCCAGCGTCCTCGAACGCACCGGCGGCGCGATCGTCATCGACGAACACCATCTCACGCCCGGACGACTGCTCGACGAGATCAGCAAGGTCACAAGCAACCCTGCAATCCGCTCCGCCATGGCAACTGCCGCCTGCAAATCCAGCGCCAACGATCCCGCCGGCAAGATCAGCGACGAACTCTCCCGCCTCGCTGGGCGGTAATGGGAATAGTCGCCACGTTCGCAGCATCGAATTTGCGCGGAACTGAACGGATCTTGGACTGTCATCCTGAGCGTAGTCGAAGGATCTCTTTCCATGAAACGAACAAGGATCCGGCAAGCGGCATGGAAGGAGATCCTTCGGCTTCGCTCAGGATGACAGATAAACCGGCCTGTACAAGCCAAAA
>CAZRNC010000347.1:0-3693 GCA_964601285.1 uncultured Thermomicrobiales bacterium
AAGCGTAGCGGAGTCGAAGGATCTCGACACCTGCCAACGTCGGCGGACAAGAGATCCTTCGACTCCGCTACGCTTCGCTCAGGATGACATATGAAACTGGCGGCTCTTGCATGTTGTTTCGAGGCGTTCAACCCCATCAATGCGATACTGGAACCAACATAAGCCGGCAGAATGAATGATGAGAGGAACCACTGTGGAGTTTCAGGAAGTGGTCCGGAAACGGAAGATGGTGCGGAGCTTTGACGATCGGCCGGTTGATCCGGCGGTCGTCGAGCTGATTCTGGAGAACGCAATCCGCGCACCGTCGGCCGGATTCAGCCAGGGTTGGGCGTTCATGGTGCTGGACCAGCCGGAAGACCTCAACCGGTTCTGGGATGTCAACTGGCCGGAACGGGCCGAGGAATCCCCCTGGCCAAACCTCTTCAACGCCCCGGTCATCATTGTTGCCCTCTCCCACAAACAGGCCTATCTGGACCGCTACGCCGAGCCGGACAAGGGCTGGACCGACAAATCCGAAGACCACTGGCCGGTGCCCTACTGGCATATCGACACCGCCTTCGCCGCCCAGAACATGCTGTTGACCGTCGTCGATCAGGGACTCGGTGCGCTCTTCTTCGGGCTGTTCGATGTCCCGAAGTTCCGGGCCGGGTTTGGTGTGCCCGACGAATATGACCCGATCGGAGCAATTGCCATCGGCCATCCGTTGGAAGCCGATCGCAAATCTGGCTCGCTGAAACGGGGCCGGCGCAATCTGGATGAGGTCCTGCACCGCGGACGATGGTAGCCGCGGGACTAGCTCGCGGCGGGTTCCGCCGTGAATCGCATATTTGGTGACGGGTTGCGTTACAACCGGCGTTTGCTAGACTGCTTCAGCGGGATCGGCCTCTCCCGGTAGTGTTGGAAAGATCGGCACGACGTTGGAGCAAACCCCAAAAGGTACAGGATTCTTCGGTCGCATTTCCGCAACCTATAACCGCAACCGTGCGCTGACCTGGGCGTGCATCCTCATTTTCGCCAACCAGCTCGGCTTTGGCAGCATCATCCCGGTTGTGCCTCTCTATGCCCAGGAGTTCGGGGTCTCGGCGACGGCCATCGGGTTAACGATTGCCGTCTACGGGCTGGCCCGTTTCCTGATGAACGTCCCAACGGCCCAGATTGCCGACCGGTTTGGCCGGCGGCAGGCGCTGGCAACCGGTGGCGCGATCACAGTAATTGGCAACCTGATCTGCGCGCTGGCCGATACCTACTGGCTCTTCCTGGGGGGCAGGTTCATCGCTGGCGCTGGCGCGGCGATGGTGATTACCGGCACGCAGATTGTCGTTACCGATATGTCGGTCATCTCCAACCGGGGCCGGATGATGGCGATCTACCAGGGAACCTTCATGTTTGCAGTCGGGCTTGGCCCGCTGCCGGGCGGCTTCCTGGCAGAGTACTTCTCGCTGTCCACACCGTTCTTTATGTATTCGATTCTCGGTTCGGTCGTCGCCATACTGGCGTGGTCGCGTATTCCGGAAACGAGATCGCGGGATGCTGATGGCAAGGTGATGGCCGGCAGCGGGTTATCGATCATCAAGCAACTCCGTATTCTCACATCGGAGACGGGGTTCCTGCTGGTGGCGATCGTCTCGTTCACGCTCTTCTTTGCTCGCACCGGTGCGATTTTCAACCTGGTGCCGACGATTGGCGACAACCGGCTCTCGATGACGCCGGGCCAGATCGGGATCGGGCTGGCGATGATCTCGATAGTCGGGTTGGTGCTCGCCTTTCCCAGCGGCATGCTAGTGGACCGGTTCGGCCGCAAGACGGTCATTGTGCCGGCGACGCTCTTCAGCGGTGCGTCGCTGACGATGTTCGCCTTCTCGACGAGCATCATCTGGTTCATGCTTTCCTGTTTCGTCTGGGCACTGGCCATGGGGATATCCGGCCCCGCTCCGGCGGCCTATGCGGCGGATACTGCGCCGGCCGGGATGGTCGCTTCGGCGATGGGAACGTTCCGGATGCTTGCCGATGCCGGCTACATTTTCGGACCGCTGCTGCTGGGCCTGGCTTCCGATGTGCTGTCGGTCGATACTGCGCTCTATCTCACCGCCGGCATGGTGGTCCTGGCCGGCGCGGTCTTCGCCATCTTCGCTCCGGAGACGTATCGAAGGGAGCCGTAGGGCTTCCATCAATCGTACGGGAGAGGCCGCGCCTCTCCCCTCGGATCGGAACGATCCGCGGGTTCATCAGGACATAGAGGTGTTTGATCAGGTCGTGCTGACGCACGAAGGGAGAGGCATGGCCTCTCCCGTACGTGTTCTTTTCGAATGCGTGACAGGTTAGCCGGCGAGCGCCTTGAGTTCGTCGATGAAGATGCGGTTCCAGGCGAGCATGTTGTCCCAGCGGAAGGTGGATGAGTTGGCGCGGACTGCCGTGCGGGTTTCGTCCGGCATGTTTTCGTAGCTGCGGTTTGCGCCTTCGAGATCCGGGTTTGCCTGGGCAAAGCGGCGGGTCTCTTCACCCATCTGCCTGGTGACTTCAGCCGGTCGTTCGATGAAGTGGCCCAGTTCGTTCCAGTCATTGTCATAAACGACAAACACCGGAATCGAGCGGTACTTGCCCTCTTTCAGATACTGGTCGATCAGGTCGGTGTTGTCATCGCGCTTGAAAACCTTGAGGGAAAGCTCGGGGACTTCCTTCTCCAGCTTGGCGACAACTGGCAGGAACTGGATAACGTCGGTGCACCAGTCTTCGCCGATGGCAGCGATCGAGAGCGGCTTGTTCCGGAAGAACTCCAGATCCTCTGCAGTGAACTCGTTGGCGTCGATATTCTCGACGAGCTTCTCCTTGTTGACTTCCATCTCTTCGATGAACTGTTCAACGGAGAGGCCGGACTCAAAACGTTCTTTGGAAATGGCCATAGATTGGTGAACTCTTTCTACTTACAGACAGCAAATCGCCATATCCTATCGTAACCGATCGGAGGGCTGGTCTATTCCACCGGGCCGGATGTTTTTGGGCAAAAAGGTGGGGCCGCTGGGACGGCCCCGGGTACAGGGAGGGAGGGAAGTGTTCTGAATGAATGGATCCGGACACCGGAGCGGTCAGCGGGTCTGGCGTTGCGACATCACTGGCGAGGCGTGTTTCCGCAAGGAACGCTAAATTGCGTTGACACCCGGCCCGCATGACCGTTCTGGTATTCCGGGAGAATTGACTGACGCGGTTCCGGAGAACACACAGTCCGTCGAAATCCCCACAGGCTGTGGCGCAAGTTGTGTCACCCTCGCGGGGAGCAGGTTGTGCGTTACCCGCATCCGACACCCCACCTCGGTTCGCCCAGGCTCTGGACGCTCCGTTAAACGTCACTGCCAGAGTCACTGTACGTACGCCACACTGTTATTGTACGTACACGTTCCAGTTTGTCAAGGGGTTTTGCCGCCAATGTTCGAGATTGCCACCGTACGTTCGCAGGTTTCCGCAGATGATCGCGGAAACCTGATTCGCGGATTGTGTCAGAAAGGCGCTGGCTTGCGTGTGTAGTTCCCCCGAAGGGGTAGGGGCGCATTGCAATGCGTCCGCGTGCAACGCCCGCCGGCATTAGTCGGAGCAGCTCAGCCCGGATTGTCATTCCTGAGTAGTCTGACCACAGGGGATCTGGTACCCGTACGGGAGAGGCCATGCCTCTCCCTCGGATCGGAACGATCCGCCGGTTCG
>CAZRNC010000348.1:0-3663 GCA_964601285.1 uncultured Thermomicrobiales bacterium
GATCGGTCAGCATCGCGCCGCTATGGATGTTCACCCGGATGAACTCCGCGCCTACTGCCAGCGCAACTGAGAGTGCCGCCTCGGCATCGTTCCTCAGCACATTGATACCCACCCGGCAATCCACAGATTCCCGGACTTTCAGCCCGATCCGGGTCATCACGGCGACCGTCCAGGGGTCGACCGCTCCGGGGCGGAACGGCGCATCGTGGAAATTCTCGATAATCAGCCCATCGACTCCACCGGCTTGCAGGGCCTCTGCATCGCGCAGGGCCAACTCAATGCATTGTTCGATTGCCAGGCTGGAGCGTGGACTGCCGGGCAACGCTGGTAAGTGGATCATGCCAATGAAATCGCGCACTACGACACGATCCCCAACATGAATGCAAACATCGCCGCGAAGAACGTGATTCCTGCAAAGGTGACATACGCTCCCCGGTCGCGCCGGGCGCGTTTCGGCTTGATAATAAACTTCGTCACCAGCAGTGATATCGACATCAGCAACGACGCAATGCCAAGCCCGAAATAGATAAGCATCCAGTGTGCCTTCCGTCGACCGAATCCCTTACTTCCAAGTATAGATGTCGTACGATCCTTCCGGGTAGCGGCAATTGGCGGAGGCAGGCATGGACCGGCAGCAGGAACCACGGTTTTCAATCGCAGAACTGGAAGAAGCGACCGGTGTTCCCCGGCGGACGATTCGTTTTTACATCAACGAGGGTCTGGTCCCGCCGGCAATTGGCCAGGGCAGGTCTTCGTCATACGACCGCACACACGTCCAGTCACTCACGCTGGCGAAGGAACTCCGCGCGCAGAACCTTTCAATCGACGAGATTCGCAAACTGATGGCAGCCGAGGCAACACCTCAGCCACAGGAAGTTCCTGGCGACACCTGGTCGAGATTCGCGCTGCATCCGGATCTTGAGATCCACCTGCGAGACGGCGCGCCGGAGAATGTCCAACTGCTCTATCGCCGTTTGATCGATGCTGCCGGCGTCTGGCTGGGAGACGACGAATCGTGACGCGGCCCGTACAATTGAGGTTGGCATGCTTGCTGAACGTTGAACAAAACTGGGGATGATCTCACCGTGTCAATTGCCGAACATCGTGTCGCACTCAATCCGATCGTCAGCCGGTTTCGCGCGCACGGCATTTACGCCTACGGAACCATCGACGATGAAAACCGCTGGTGTGTCGCTGCCGATCTCGACCTGGGTCACATCGACATCCGGATCGGGCTGGATGGCTTCGAACTGGATGTCTGGGCGACTTCGCCCGGCATGTTTCTCGAAGAGGAGAACGAGCGCCGGCGCAAGGCGATGGAGCGACTGGTCCGCGTCTCGATTCCCGGCATCCAGCGCGGCTATCTGGACGAACACCATATGCTGACCTGGGACGATTTTGAACAGGGTATCGCGCTGCGGAAGTCGATCGCACTGCCATTCGCCATTGACAATCAACTTCCGGAAATTGCCATGACCCAGCTTGAGGAACTCAACGATACGCTCGAGTTCCTCGAAGGACGGCTGTTACGGTAAAGGAGCAACCGGTGACAACCAGCGATTGGCAACAGGCATTGCGGGTCGCCCGAGGCGAAGAACCTGCCGAGCTGCTGCTGCGGAATGCCAGCGTGGTGAACGTTTTCACCTGCGAGATCATCCAGGGCAATGTCGCAATCGCCAACGGGAAAATCGTCGGCGTCGGCGACTACCAGGGTGGCCAGGAGATCGTCGACCTGGATGGTGCGCTGCTAGCGCCATCGTTCATCGATGGTCACATCCATATCGAAAGCTCACTGCTCTGGGTGACGGAGTTCGCACGGGCGGTCATCCCACACGGCACTGGTGCGGTCGTCACCGATCCTCATGAAATCGCAAACGTTGCCGGGCTGGCCGGCTTCCGTGCGTTCGTCGATGCCAGCCTCGACCTGCCGATGGCAACCCGCTTCACCGTTCCTTCCTGTGTGCCGGCGAGTCCATTCGAAACCGCTGGCGCAACAATGACGGCGGACACGATCAGAGCAGCCTTCGATCTGCCAAACGTCATCGCACTTGGCGAAATGATGAACTTCCCCGGCGTGCTGGCCGGCGATCCGGAAATCCGCGACCGGATCAACGCGGCTGCGGGGAGACGTATCGACGGCCACGCTCCGGGCGTGCTTGGCCGTGATCTCGACGGCTATGCGCTCTCCGGCATGACCAGCGACCATGAATCGTCCAGCTTCGAGGAAGGACGCCAAAAGCTGGAACGCGGCTTGATGCTTATGCTTCGCGAAGGGTCCAGCGCCCGGAACATGCTCGATCTGCTGCCACTGGTGACGGACAAGACCTACCCGCGCTGCTGCTTCGCCAGCGACGACCGCGACTGTTCGACATTGCTCCACGATGGCCACATGGATGAGACACTCCGCAAAGCCGTCGCAGCCGGACTCGACCCGATCCGGGCCATCAGAATGGCAACGTTCAACACGGCCGACTATTGGCGACTGGATGGCATCGGCGCAATCGCGCCCGGGTACGAAGCGAACCTGGTGGTCCTCGACGATCTGGAATCGTTCAATGTACGCCAGGTCTACTACCAGGGGAAACTGGTCGCCGAAAACGGTCAACCGCTCTTCGAGACGACCGCCGACGTTCCCGGAGTGCTTCTGGATACGATCCATGTGAAACCAGTTTCGGTCGAAGACATCCGGCTGGATCCGGCAGACGCTACCCGTGCCGTCGGGGCGATCAACGGCCAGATTGTCACCCGGCTGGTCGAGGTTGAACCGAAGGTCAGCAACGGCGAAGCGGTCGTCGATCTCGAACGTGATCTGCTGAAACTGATCTGTGTCGAGCGCCACAATGCCACCGGCAATGTCGGTGTCGGCTATCTGCAGGGTTTCGGGCTGAAACGAGGAGCGCTCGCATCATCCATCGCCCACGATGCACACAACATTGTTGCCACCGGTACGAACGACCAGGACATCCTCGCAGCGGTTGAGGCCGTCGCCGGGTCAGGCGGGGGACTTGCAGTTGTCGTTGACGGGAACGTTGTTGCCCACATGCCACTGCCAATCGCCGGGATTCTCAGCGACAGGCCGTTAGCAGAGACGGCAGCAACCTATCATCAACTGGAAGACGCTGCCCGGTCGCTCGGTTCATCGATTGAGTCACCGTTCGGGCTACTGGCATTCCTTGCGCTCTCGGTGATCCCGGAAGCCCGGGTAACAGATCAGGGGTTCATTTCACTGTGAGTGGATCGACCAAATTCCGCAGAACCTCGTCCGAGGGTGACGTCGCATTCGTCCGCTGGCTGGCACGCTGGGCGTTGCTAACGGCGGTGCTGATTATCCTGTTCGACCTGGCAGTGTTCAGGAACTACCCGCTGTTCGGACTACCGGAATGGTTTCGCGGTCTGTTCTACACCATTGCCGGCATCGTTCTGCTCGGCGCCACCATCGGGTTCGCCTTCCTCGGATACCGGATCATCACCACCGGCTACCGCGCCCGCTCCCGCGACCTCTACCTGCTCTTCCTGCCCCCGGTCGTCCTGGTGACTTCGCTGGTCTGGATGCTCCTGCTGGCAGCGTCGGGCTAGGGCATTCCCCGCAGGGGTAGGGGCGCATGGCATGCGTCCCATTCGCATCAAGTTAAGCCAATTCCAACGAAGAGAGCACCGGTTCAA
>CAZRNC010000349.1:0-3660 GCA_964601285.1 uncultured Thermomicrobiales bacterium
CTCGATCCATGCAAGACAAAGCCACACAACTGTCCATGGCCATCAAGCGCTGGGTATCTGATAATTCAGATCAGACAGGCTAGACTCGCGGAGTGCCGCAAAAGAGTAGCCCGCGATCAACGGTCAGTTCCCGACATGACCTCGACCATGGTGTGGTCAGGCCTGCACCAATATCCAACCTGTCACTGCACCCCGACTACAACCGTTCAGCGATGCCGCCAACCCTGTCCACGGGTCCCCCTCACGTGCGTGATGACTACGCTATGGGCATTCAGGAGTACTCCGCACGATAGCCGCGGGCGCGGGCGAGTGGGGAGAGAAGGGTCGACACTGCTTTCAGGATGGGCCAGGGTGGTGAGGTTGGACGGATTTCGTTGCCGAAGGCAGGGATTATAACCGCCAACTGCAGGATGGATGGCAGGCCGTCCTTGCCGAGCTTGCCGTCACGGGCGAGACTGAAATAGGTCCGGAAAAACTCCTCAGTACGCAGGGCCGGCCTGAACTCCTGAATCGAGACAGCTTCCTCTTCGTCCTCATTCCAGAAACAGTGGGGCGTGTTGGCCGGAATGACAATCCGTTCGCCGGTGCGGACAACGTGCTCTTCTCCACGAATCCGGAAATGCAGGGTGCCGGAGATGACTTCGGCAGTACTCTCCTGTAGCGGATGGACATGCTCCGAATCGCCTGGCCCCTGCACGTTGACCGATTCAATCTGCAAGAGCGCACCACCAGTGCCGGCAGCAGTCTGAATGAACCGCATGGTCTGCCCGGTGACTGGGTTCACGATCAGTGAGTCGTTGCGGGACATAGCTGCCTCCCGGCCTGAACGAGCGGTGGATACACTGGAAGACATTATTATTTGACTAGAGGTAGTCTATAGTGAATAAGGCTCGATGTCAAACTGGTAGCATCATGGTCTGCCGGATACGTGGGAACCAGGTGCAACAGCCGTGAAACCGCAACGCTCGTATACATCGCCCCAACGTGAGCAACAGGCCGCTGCCACCCGTCAACGGATTCTCGCAACGGCTACCACCCTCTTTGGAAAGCATGGCTTTGCAGCGGTGACGATCGGGAGCATCGCTCGCGAGGCAGGAGTCTCACCAGCCACGGTTTATCTCCACTTTGCCAGCAAACCTGCCATCGTCCAGGCGTTGGCAGATGATGTCGTTGCCATGCCGGATCTCAGTGTTGAACTCTTTGAGCACGAAACCGGCCCTGTCCAGCAGCTGCGCATCGGGGCGCGCATTATGCGCCAGCTCAACGAGCGCTCATGGCTCATTGCCAATATCCTGCGTTCTGCCAGCGAGGGGAATGAAGAGCTGAACACAATCCGGCGCCAGTGGCAACAGCGGCATCTCCAGGCTGTTGCCCGTGCCATGGAATCACTCCACCAACAGGGTGCGCTGCGGGAAGGGTTGGCGCTGAACGAGGCAGTTGATGTCTTCTTCACCATCGCCGGCACCGGTGTGTATGGCACGCTGACCGGGGAACGTGGATGGACACCAGAGCAGTACGAGCAGTGGTTGTTCCAGTTTGGCTGCCGGGAATTGCTTGGCATGGAGGATGCTAGAGTATCGGCGGAAGATCAAATGTCTCATCGAACGGAAGGACCCGTTGTGTTCAACGAGGATGTTCGCCGGCTGTTGCATCAGCCATCATTTGCCAGATTGGCGACGCTGTTGCCGGATGGATCGCCGCAGATGACGGTGATGTGGTTTCGCGAGGTCGATGGGGTGTTGCGGATGATTACCCCGGCCAGCACGAAGAAGGTCGCCAATCTGGAGCGGGATAGCCGGGTGGCGGTCATCATTGAAGACCCGGAGAATCCGTACGATTTCGTCGAGGTTCGTGGGCAGATCGAGGTCATCCGGGATGATGCTGCTGCCAGGGTCGAGATGGTTTCCATCGCCGAACGTTATATCGGCGACAGGGCAGAGGCGTTCGCCGGCGGGCTTTCAGACGCACCACGGGTTATTCTGGAAATCCACCCCCGGAAGGTACTCCACCGTCCTGGCAAGCGACCGGGCGAAGGTGCCGCATCGAACCACTGAAGCGGAGCGAGCGATTGAGCGAACAGGCAGAGATCGACCTGCTGGTCATCGGCGGCGGAATCAACGGCGTTGGTATCGCCCGTGATGCAGCCGGCCGGGGGCTATCAGTCGTGCTCTGTGAACAGGGAGACCTGGGACAGGCAACCTCGTCCGCGTCCAGCAAGCTGCTCCATGGTGGGCTGCGCTATCTGGAGCATCGCGAGTTCAAGCTGGTGCGCGAATCGCTCTCCGAGCGCGAGGTGCTGCTCCACAACGCGTCCCACATTGTCAAACCGATGCGCTTTGTGACGCCCCACAACCGGAAAGTGCGTCCTGCCTGGATGCTCCAGGCCGGGTTGATTCTCTACGACCGGCTCGCCCCGGATAGCTCACTGCCCAAGTCGGAACGCCTCAGTCTCCGCGCCCACGCCTACGGTGGCCCGCTCGCCAGCAGGCTGCGAACCGGGTTCGTCTATTCCGACTGCTGGATTGATGATGCCCGGCTGGTGGTACTGACCGCACTTGACGCTGCCAAACGCGGCGCAACGATCATGCCGCGCACACGGGTTGTCGCAGCAGAGCGCCACCCCGACCACTGGCTGGCAACAACGTCCACAGGGCAAACGATCCGGGCAAAGGCAATCGTCAACGCCGCCGGGCCGTGGGTGCCGGGCGTGCTGCGGGATATTCTGCAGGTCGATATGCCGGCCCGGCTGCGGCTGGTGAAGGGAAGCCATATTGTGGTTCCCCGCATTCATGACGGCGAGCAAGCCTATGTGCTCCAGAACGACGACCGGCGGATCGTCTTTGTCCTGCCGTTCGAAAGCCATTACACCCTGATCGGCACAACCGATGTGCCCTATACCGGCGATCCGGGAACCGTTCGGATCAGCGGCAGCGAGACCGAGTATCTCTGCGAGCTGGTCAACGACTATTTTCGATCGCAGATCAGCCCGGCGGATGTTGTCTACGCCTATTCCGGAGTGCGTTCGCTCTTCGACGACGAGGCTGCCTCGGCATCAACGGTCACCCGCGACTACCGGCTGGAGACGGACACTGATGGTGGCGCACCGGTGTTGAACGTGCTCGGCGGCAAGCTGACCGGCTACCGGTTGCTATCAGAACAGGTGATGGTCCAACTGGAAGCGACCTTCCCGGATGCCGGCCCGGACTGGACGGCTACCGCTCCGTTGCCGGGCAGCAGTCCCGGATCACCGGGTTTCGGCAGCTTTCTGGAGCGGGTCATTCTGGAGTTCCCCTGGCTGCCGGCAGGCCTTGCCCGGGATTATGCCCGGCGCTACGGAACCCGGATGCATACACTCCTCGACGGTTGCACGTCTGTTGACCAGCTTGGTGAGGAGATCGGCCCCGGCCTCTTCGAACGCGAGGTCCGGTTTCTCATCGATCACGAGTGGGCCGTCACGGCCGAAGACATCCTCTGGCGCCGCACCAAACTCGGCCTGCGCCAAACCCCGGAATCAACCGCCCGGTTGACGGAATGGCTTGAAGCGAGATAACGCCATGTCGTCCCCGCAAGGGGTAGGGGCGCATTGCAATCACCTGTTCCAACTCATTCAGAATCATCGAACGTACGCGAGGAAGAACGGCGTTTAGGTTGTCATCCTGA
>CAZRNC010000350.1:0-2372 GCA_964601285.1 uncultured Thermomicrobiales bacterium
ATGACCGGCCATGTGCAGGTTGGGCATGATACGTTCGAACCACGCACCCCGGCCCAGGTCAACATCGCCGGCGATCCCGGCTTTGCCGAGACTCCCACCTATGCCACCTTTGCCGGGCTGATGGACGCCCCGGCGCATCCGGATGGTGCAGTGATCACTGCCACCGTCGACGGCCAGGGCAACACCGATGACGCTGCGTCGCAGACTGCATTCAACATCACCGCCGGCGTGCTTTCGCCGGAAACGGGGCACCGCACGGCATCGGTTTTCGTTGACTTCATGCTCAGCCAGGGCGTGGTCTACGAAAACGGGCAGTATGTCAACGGCCCGCTCGTGCTGGATCCGTTCTACGCAACTGGTCTGCCGATTACTGAAGCCTACTGGTCGCTGATCATGGTCGATGGCAGCGAGAAATGGGTGCTGACCCAGGCCTTCGAGCGCCGGGTACTAACCTATACACCGGACAACGATGCTGGATTCCAGGTTGAAGCCGGCAACGTCGGCTGGCACTACTGGCAGTGGCGCTACGAGATGACCCAGCCGCCGCCAACCGGTGAACTGCTGGACCAGGCCTTCCACGCCGAACTGACGACCGACGCCGAAACGATGAACGTTGTTTCAGACGCCCATGGCGACGCCCTCTTCTTTATCAATGGGCAGGGCGAAATGGAGTTCGAGATCGTTATCGTTGATATCCAGAATGTCACGATGGCCCACATCCATCTTGGCCAGCCGGGCGAAGATGGTCCGGTGGTGGCGATGCTCTTCGATGGCAGCTTCAGCACCAGCGGCGGTGGTGTCGGAATCCTCGCCAGCGGGGTGCTGGCAGATGGCGACATTGACGGCATGACGCTTGCCGAACTCGCTGCTGAAATCGGCGCCGGCAACGCCTACGTCAATGTCCATACCGACGAGTACCCCGGTGGCGAAATCCGCGGCCAGATCGAGCTGGTCACGACCAACTAACCGGCATACTCCTATCCCTCGCGCGGAGACGGCCTTCCTTCCGGGGGCCGTCTCTCTTGTTGTGTCTAGCCGCTGATCGCCCGGATGTAGCGTTCGGCCGAGCGGCGGACCGCACCGTTGCCATCCTCAGCCACGATGCCGCCAAACGCACCATAGACCCGGCGGAACGGGAACGGATCGACCGCATCGACAATGCGCTGAATCTCGGTTGCGTTAAGCGGGACCATGTTTGGATAGCTGTACATGAAGCTCACCCAGCGCCGGTCGGCAATGACCTGGATCGTGTCGCCCACGAAGAGCGCACCGTCGCCGTCCAGCGCCTGCGACCAGTGCATTACCGCTGCACCGGGGAAGTGTCCCCCACAGCGGATGAGCGTCAGACCCGATCCGGGCAGGATTTCCAGCGTTTCGCCAGACCAGAAGGTGATCTCGTCGCCCGGCTCGACGACCCATTCGCGGTCGTCTTCGTGAATGTAGACCGGTACGCCAAACTCCCGCGCCCAGTCGAGCTGGGTTGTGTAGTAGTGCGGATGGGACATACCAATGGCAGCCAGCCCGCCAAGCTCGTTGATCATCGCAATCGTGTCGTCATCCAGCAGGGAGATGCAATCCCAGAGGACATTCCCCTGCGGCGTCCGCACCAGATGCCCTTGTTCGCCAATGCCGAACTTCGGCTCGGTGATGACCGACCAGATGTCCGGATCCAGCTCGGTGAACACATTCCGGTGGCTGGCCCTCAACTCCTCAAGCGTCGTCCAGAGCTGGCCATTGTGCCCGACATATTGCCGGTCGTCCTCACAGATGATGCATTCCGCCGGTGGTGAATCCGATTCCGGATACTGAATCCCGCAGGTTACACAGATATGTTTCGGCATGGTTGGTTGTCCTTTGCAGTTGCCCGGTTGTTCTCATTCGATGCTACTGCAAGGTCGAACGACAGACGATACGAGGAATTGCCACATTTCGTGATGAACTGGCCGGTTGGTTCGTGTGTAGAACGTATCAGTCTCCAGCCTGCTCCAGGAGTGCATTCGATTGTGCCAGAAGATATTCAATGGCAGCACGTCGTCGTTGATCGGGGTTGATTCTGGAGCGGATCTCTTCGATTTCGTCGTCAGGAATCCCGGCTAGCGTGGCGAAGTCCAGAAACTCTGGACGCTCATACACCAGATGCGAGAGGAAGTGCTCGTATTGCAACCCGACGACGCCATGGGTTTTCGGATCTACCCGCCAGTAGAGATAGTCGTCTTCCCCGGCGACACTGATTGCCGGCAGTGGTTCACCATAGAGATGGATCATCAGCGTGTCGCCTTCGCGATCGTAGTTGAAGGCGACTCTTGTCGAATCGAGGTTCCCCGGCGAGGGCATGACAGGTGTGATTTCTACGATGTCTGAATCGACCACTT
>CAZRNC010000350.1:2472-3654 GCA_964601285.1 uncultured Thermomicrobiales bacterium
CGCCTGCGGGTTCAGGTGCACCAGCTTGTCGGGGTTGGCGATGGAGTGGATTGCCTGGATCCGGCCCTCGACGATGTCGAGGCTCATCACGCCGAAGAGCTGGTTCTCGCCGTCGAGCGCCACTGCACCAGGTTGACCGTTGATCTCGGTAAGCTGGAGACGCATGCCTCGGCGGCCCAACGCGGCGATCCCGGCGGAGATGATCTTGGCCACCTTCTGGTTGCCGAAGACTGGCTGGCGCTGGGCCGGCACCTTGCCTCCGCCGTCGGCATGCAGGGCGACATCTTCTGCCAGCAACGCTTCCAGCGCCGGCAGGTCTCCCAGTTGCGCGGCAGCGAAAAAGCGCCGGGCAAGCTCCTCCTGTTGCCCCTTGGACGCGGAGTAACGCGGACGTTGCTCGCGCACCTGGGCACGCGCCCGGGAGACCAGATGCCGGGCGCTGTCGACGCTGGTGCCGATGATCTCGGCAACTTCTGCATAGGGATATTCGAAGACTTCACGTAGCAGGAAGGCGGCCCGTTGCTGTGGAGTCAGACTCTCCAGCACTACCAGAAAGGCCAACGAGAGCGAATCCGCCGTCTCCACCTGTTCGGCCGGCGTCTCATCGATGGCCAATGGCTCCGGCAGCCATTCGCCGACATACTGTTCGCGTCGCACCCGGGCCGAGCGTAGCTGGTCGATTGCCTGGCGTGTGACCAGTGTTGAGATATAGGCTCGCGGCGACTTGATCTGTTCGCCCCGCTGCATGGTTTGGTGCATCCGCAGGAACGCTTCCTGAACGACATCCTCGGCGTCGCTGACGCTACCGAGCATGCGATAGGCGATGGCAAACGCCCGTGGCCGCAGGTCGTCGTGGAGATCGGAGATGGACATGGCAGGTTCGCTCGTTTCTATCATGTGTCCTGTTTCCCAGTGTACGGCAATTCCGGTTTTGGCGTATACATGCCTGTTTATCTGTCATCCTGGACCCTTATTGATTGTCATCCTGAGCGAAGCCGAAGGATCTCTTTCCATGAAACGTTCGAGGTGCCGGCAAACGGCATGGAAGGAGATCCTTCGACTCCGCTCCGCTTTGCTCAGGATGACAGGATCAGAAAGGCGCTCTACTCAAGGATTTGAGGCTCCTACGAAATTGCGTGGTCTCACTCCTTGAAACGCCTCTACGGATGTGACCAAACCAAG
>CAZRNC010000351.1:0-3649 GCA_964601285.1 uncultured Thermomicrobiales bacterium
GGAGGATCGGGGCCGGGCGGGTCAGGTTGAAGAGTCCGATGACGGCGAGCAGGACGGCCATCACCAGCAGCACCTGGATGACTCCATAGAGGTCGGCGAACGCGCCGGCGAACAGCACCGGGATGAACATCGACAGGTTCGATACGGTGAAAAAGGTCGCATAGACTCGCGCCAGCGCGTCTTCAGGACTGCCCAGTTGGAGCATCGCCTGGCAGGGGATGAGGATGAACGCGTTCGAAATGCCGAGCGTGAGCGCAAAGAACATGGCGACGATGACCACCCCTAGCGCGGCCGTTTCGTTGGCCAGGTTGAACAACGAGGCGACCGGTTCGGTGAGCGCCAACAGAGCCAGCGACGCGGCTGCTCCAATCAGTCCGTAATCGACCAGTCTCGGTGCAGGTATCTTCTTCGTCACTTTGTTGACAATCAGTGCGCCGGCGACCACGCCAAGTCCCGCC
Organism: uncultured Thermomicrobiales bacterium; assembly: GCA_964601285.1. Classification (GTDB taxonomy): domain Bacteria; phylum Chloroflexota; class Chloroflexia; order Thermomicrobiales; family CFX8; genus CAYWXR01. Next base: position 459 of record CAZRNC010000351.1, read on the forward strand.
GGGGCGACGATGAACCCGATGTCTTCCTTTGAAAGGCCAAGCGTGCCGGCGATGAATTCCGGACCGAGCGACGCGATCATCAGGTAGGTCGTGGTAGCCAGCGTCAGGTAGATAATCGCCTTCAGCAGTACCGCGCGTTGAAGAATCAGTACGACGCCATCGCGCGCCTCCATGACGAACTGGCGAAACTGGCTCTGTGCCAGCTGGATGCTCTCGTCGCGAGGCATCGGCGCCCCTGCGGATTTCGGCAGGAGCAGCACCATCAGTGTCGTCAATATGTAGATCCCAAGGATGCCGATCAGCGTATTGGTGGTGCCGATCAACTTGATGACCACCGGGCCGACAACGGCAAAGCCAAGAATCTGGGAACCGGTGACCGTCAGGTTGAACAAGGCATTGGCGTTCATCAACTCGCGGGGCCGGACGATGTTCGGAATGGTTGCAAGCTGCGCCGGCCCAAAGAACATGCCGACTGCACCGAGGAAGAACGTGATCGAGTAGACGATCACCAATGTCAGTTGTGGCGGCCAGCCGGGATCGATGGCCAGGAAGGCGAAGAGCGCGAAAACCCGGAGCGCGTTGGAGACGAGCATCACAGTACGTTTGTTGACGCGGTCGACAACCACGCCGGCAATCGGCGAGAAGATGACTGCCGGTACGCTGAATGCCAGCACCAGCAACGCGACAGCCGTGTTTGCCTGGGTAAGCTGCTGGATTTCTACGATGTCGCGAACGACAATCAGCAGCGTGAAATTGATCATGTTCTGGGCAGTCTGCGAGAGTCCCTGGATCACCCAGAGCCGTAGAAATGCCTGATTTCTCAGGACATCGACAAACCCGCCAGTTGATTCACTCAAGCTGGTGGCTCGCTAATCTCTTGTGATTGCAGAATCTCCTCGGCAAGCACCCAGGCAGGTCCCCGTTCGACGAACGTTTTGAAGCGTTTCTCGAGAGTTCGCCGGGAGAGCATTACTCGCCGGCCACAGCCCGAGCAGCGCAACCCGATATCAGCGCCCAGCCGGGTGACCGTCCAGTCGTATGAGCCGCAAGGGTGCGGTTTCTTCAATCGGACGACGTCGCCAACGACGACTTCCAATGGTCCGGTTCGTTGCATGGGTGGCTCCTGGAACAATGACTACTGATGCTGCCGAAGCATACCAAGGGCGCCTGGGGCATACTTCGATCAAGGTAACGTATGCTGCGCCATTTTGGTAGCAGGGTGGAGGGACCGGATGCTAAGCGCCGACAAGGCACCAGCCATCATCGGAAGAGCGTTGAGGCTGCGATGTCCTCGTTGCGGCAAGGGACGGTTCACCAGGACCTGGTTTCACACCAAACCCAACTGCGACGTTTGTATGTTGGTCTTCGACCGGGAAGAGGGTTACTGGACCGGTTCGATATTCGTCAACCTGATCCTTGCCCAGTTCCTGATTGTTGCTGGACTGTTCATCCTGATGTTCGGGACTGATTTTGAGCTATGGACCCAGATCGGCATCCTGGCCGCTGTCGGGATTCTCTTTCCGATCTTCTTCCACCCATTCTCCCGGAGCATCTGGCTGGCGATGGATTACTTCTTCACCACCAAACCGGAAGTCGACCCACCGATCCGGACGTGACGAGCGCTCCTTGACGCACAGTCACATGTGAGTGCTACACTCCTTGACGAAGGAGTACGTACACTGTGCATCCGTTTCTCAAAGCGTTCTTATTTGGATTCATTGCGCCGTTTGCCTGGTTGTTGCTGGGATGGCTGCTGTTTGTCCGGAGTGTTGGAGAGCTGCCGGCGACGGACCCGCTGGTGATCCTGGCCGGCGCGTTGCTCGTTGCTGCTCCGGCGTTGACCTTTGTGCCGCTGGCCCGGGTGCTGCATGCGCCGCTCTATGATGCTGAAGGCATCGTGGGTTGGTCAACGTTCGGCTTCGTGATCACATTTTTGTCGCCCGGAGAGGCGCTGAGCCGGGGAGAGTTTTTGATCTTCCTGTTGCCGTTAACGGTAGCGATTGCCTCGGTTGCAACGCTGGTTGCCCACGCCTTCGACCGGAGAATTCATCGCGGTGCGCCCTATCGCCAGAGTTTCCTGCGTGCCCGGCGGCAGGGCTATCTGGCGGCGCTGGTCGTCGTGGCGCTCTTCCTGCTCAATGGCATTCAGGTGCTGAGCCTGGTGAGCGGCATGCTGCTGCTGGTCGTGGCGATTCTTTGCGAGGTGGTCATGCTGTCGCGCGACCGGCAAGAGCCTGCCCGGCGTACGGCGCCTCTACCTCGACCGCAGAACGGATAACCGGATCGAGCCGGTCGAACTCCTTCAGGAACGCATCGTGCCCCTCAGGTGAATCCAGTTCAAAATAATCTGCCCATCCACCGCTGCGGATGATGATCTCGGCTGTCTGCTCGACATAGGCCGGCGGGAAGAGGATGTCGCTGCTGACACCAATGACCGTTGTCCGTGCCTGAATCCGTGATGCCGCCTCTTCGAGCGAGCCGCGCCCTCGGCTGAGGTCGTGGGTATCCATTGCCCGTGACAGGTAGAGATAGGTGTTTGCGTCGAACCGGTGGGCGAGTTTGGTTCCCTGGTGGTGGAGATAGCCCTCAACGTCAAACCGTCCCTGGAAGTCGTTCCATCTGCTTGGCCGGCTTGCTTCCAGACGATCGAAGCGGGAGTGCATGTAGGGATCGGACTGGAAGGTGATCATGCCGAGCATGCGGGCAACGCCGATCCCGTGTTCCGGAATCGCATCGTCGCTGTAGTCGCCATTGTTCCAGCGCGGATCAAGCATGATTGCCCGGCGCTGGACTTCGTTGTAGGCGATACCCTGGGGATGGAAGCGTGCTGAAGCCGCGACGACAACTGCCCGCTCGGTGCGTTCCGGTGCCATCGCTGCAAACTCGACCACCTGCATGCCGCCGAGCGAACCGCCGATGGTGGCAACCACCCGATCGATGCCCAGCGCATCGAGTAGCCGGACCTGGCAGTCGACCAGGTCGCGGACGGTCAACGCCGGGAAGCGCAGATTGTAGCGGTTGCCAGTAGCATCCAGCGAGCGCGGTCCGGTCGTGCCGTAACAGGAGCCGAGCGTGTTGGCGCAGATGACGAAGTAGCGGTTGGTATCCAGCGGCCGGCCGGGGCCGATGACCGGCTCCCACCACCCGGCCCGCTCATCACCCAGATCCGGATGACTGGCAGCATGGGCGTC
>CAZRNC010000352.1:0-3646 GCA_964601285.1 uncultured Thermomicrobiales bacterium
CATGCTTACACAAGCACCACCATGTGTCAATTAGTCATGGTTGCAACACTGAGTAGCAGGCCACAGGGAATCCGTCGTACGGGAGAGGCCGTGCCTCTCCCTTCGCGCGTTAGCGCGACATGCTCAACCACGACACTGCTGCAACGAACCGGCGGATCGTTCCGATCCGAGGGAGAGGCATGGCCTCTCCCCTACGGATGTCAGATCCCCTGTGTTCCGGTACTGAGCGAAGCCCATTCGACTTCGCTCAGGGCAGGCGAAGGATCTCTTTCCAGCCGGAGTGGAAACTGACCACGAACGTTGTGCCACGACGCCGCTGGAGTGCCGGAAGACCCGAGGCTCGAGGTCCCTCGACTTCGCTCGGGATGACGGGTTACGTTGGGCTGCCCTAGCCAAGCTCGGCAGGCGTTGCCGGCGGACGCATGCGATGCGCCCCTACCCCTGCGGGGAGACGCGTCACCGGTGGCCCAGATCTTCACCGCCCAAGAATGCTCCCCCACCCCTGCAGGGACACGGAGGTTGACGACCTGCCAATCGGCTGCTATCGTTTCCGTCAACAAGTGAATAGACCCTGCGCTCATCAAGAGTGGTGGAGGGATACGGCCCTTAGAAGCCCGGCAACCAGCGTCAACACGCCAGGTGCCAATTCCGGCGGAAGAATGAGTTCCGCAAGATGAGCGCGGTGATGACCCACCACGACCTTATGTCGTGGTGTTTCTGTTTCACCGGTAGTTCCCCATGCAGCGCAGGGCTGAAATGGCATCGAGGATCCTCTGGATTCCGCCTGGCTATTCTGCGGCTGCCGCCTGCTCTCCCGGAGCTGGCTTTCCAGTCCATGATCCCCGTTTGCCAACAACTTGTTCAACGTCTATCGGCACTGGCTGCGCTCCTGCGTGCTGCAGCCGCGAACGAAGGGGAACCTGTCGAAACACCGCGACCAGATCGAATCGAACGTATTCACCAAACAGGAAAGGGACACCACCTTGTCAGCATCATCCAACGGAGCAGCACCACGCAAGCCGGGATTCTCGACCTTGCAGGTCCACGCCGGCCAGCAGCCGGACCCGACCACCAACGCACGGGCCGTGCCGATCTACCAGACCAGCTCGTTCGTCTTCAACGATGCCGAACACGCCGCCAACCTGTTCGGGCTGAACGAGTTCGGCAACATCTACACCCGGATCATGAACCCGACCAACGATGTCTTTGAACAGCGCATTGCCGCCCTCGAAGGTGGCCTCGCCGGCCTGGCGACCGGATCCGGACAGGCAGCGGAATCCATCGCGATCTTTACCTTCCTCGAAGCGGGTGACGAGATCGTCTCGGCAGCCAGCCTCTACGGCGGAACCTACAACCTCTTCGCTGTCACCCTGCCGAAGCATGGCATCACGACCCACTTCGTCGATCCGTCCGACCTGGAGAACTTCCGCAAGGCGATCACCCCGAAGACGAAAGCCCTCTACATCGAGACAATCGGCAACCCGCGGCTGGATGTTGTCCGGATTCGCGACGTGGCCGACATCGCCCACGAAGCCGGACTGCCGTTGATCGTCGATAACACCTTCGCAACGCCGTACCTCTGCCGGCCAATCGAGCATGGCGCAGATATCGTCGTCCACTCGGCAACCAAGTGGATCGGCGGACATGGCACCTCGATCGGCGGCATCATCGTCGACGCGGGGACCTTCGACTGGACCAACGGCAACTTCCCGAAGATGGAAGAGTACGTTGAGCGCTTCGGACAGCTCGCCTGGATTCTCCGGGCGCGGGTGGAGCCATATCGCGACCTCGGCCCGGCCCTCAGCCCGTTCAACTCGTTCCTCTTCCTGCAGGGCGTCGAGACCCTCTCGCTGCGGATGGACCGCCACTGCGCCAACACCCTGGCCGTGGCCGAGTGGCTAGAGGCTGACTCCCGCGTCAACTGGGTCAGTTATCCGGGTCTGAAGAGCCACCCGTACCACGAGCAGGCGGCAGAACAACTGGAGAAAGGCTTCGGCGGCGTGCTGAACTTTGGTGTCGGCAGTGGCATCGAAGCCGGCCGCAAGCTGATCGACAGCGTGAAACTTTTCTCGCTGCTGGCGAACGTCGGCGACGCCAAGTCGTTGATCATCCACCCGGCATCGACAACCCACGAACAGTTGACGGAAGAACAGCAGGCAGACGCCGGCGTGACGCCGGACCTGTTGCGGCTTTCGATCGGTATCGAGGATGTCGAGGACATCATCGACGACCTCGACCAGGCGATCAACGCCGCCATCGGCACCAAGTCGTTCGCGACAGCCGCAGACTAGGCAGTTGCCCGATCTGTCATTCCGAGCTACCCCTTCGTCATCCCGGGCTACACCTTCGTCATCCCGAGCGTAGTCGAGGGATGACGAACAAAAGGGGCTCGGAATGACAGATCAACCAGGGTTGCCAAACGCATTCCACCGTCTTGAAGAACAGGACCTGCACCATGATCCGTGTGGCAGTGGCCGGGATCGATTCCGATCTGGGCCGGGCGCTCATCGAACAAATCGAGTCAACCCCCGAACTGAAACTGGCCGGGGGAGTCTCATCCGCCGACAGCACCAGTCTTCCGCGTGTGCTGGACGGCGCCCATGTGCTGATCGATCTGAGCCAACCGGACCTGTTGATGCGCAACGCGATCATCTGCCTGCAAATGGAATGTGCGCTGGTCGCCGGCAATGGTCCGCTCGACCCGAACTACCTGGCTGAACTGCGCGAGTTCGCCGCCCGTATCCCGATCTTCCACGCTCCGAACCTCTGTTTCGAGACTGCCGCGGTGCTTTCGATCCTGCCCCTGTTGCGCGATGCGCTGCCGCACCTGGAGACCGAGTTCAACGGGAATGGATCATCGACGCCGGTGGCCTTCCTGACCGGCGGCGGACAGGAGATTCTGTTGGCCCAGAAAGTCTACGGACCGGTCGCCGAAGCACGCGGCGCGATCCGGGCGGTGCAGTTCCTGACCGGCAGGTCGTCGGGGTTGTATTCGATGCATGACCTGCTGCCGGCCGGATCTGGCCTGCAAACCGCCGCTCGGGTATGGTAAATCGTCGAGTTTGACGACAGCAACAGGGAGTTCACGAGATGCCAACGATTCGCTATATCGAGGAAAACGACGCCAACGAACGGGTCACCGAGTCCTATGAAGACATCAAGGCCGGATTCGGCAATGGTCAGGTTCCGAATGTCTACAAGGTGCTCGGCAACAACCCGATCATCCTTGAAGCCGCCGTCGAGCACCGCCACCGGGTGATGGATGAAGGAACGCTGGACCCCAACATCAAGGAGTTCCTGGCCTGGGCAACCGTGACGCTGCTCAACAACCAGTTTGGCATCGAGACGCATACTGCGCGACTAAAGAAGCTCGGCTTCACCGATGAACAGGTCATCGAGGCACTCGGTGTGCTCCAGTACTTCGCCGGCATCTCGGTCGTCATCAACGGCCTCGCCATGGCCCACGACTCCAACGACAGCGTCAAACGCGCCCTGAGCGGCACGCCGGAGTAGCGGTCCCTAACTGTTTCCATTCCGAGCGTCCAAACCCGGCAGGCATTGCAATGCATCCGCCGATGGAAACCACGAACGTTCAGCCAGGAACCAGCCCGCCTGCACTGTCATCCCGACGAAGGAGGGATCCGTA
>CAZRNC010000353.1:0-3637 GCA_964601285.1 uncultured Thermomicrobiales bacterium
GCTGTTCCTGAAGGAATTCGCAGCGGCTTGTATCGCATTGATGTGGTCAGGAGCAATCACGCCGATCCAGAGCGTTCAGGACAAGTTTACTGCACACAAAGCCAGACCGTTGACTACCTCGATACCGATGACAACGTAGTAGTGCGTGTCCATCAGTATCTCCTGCCAGATGGCAACATCGGCGGGAGCGGACGCCCGGATCCGAAGAGGCTGGTACTGGAAAACACTGTATACAAACTGATGAGGGCCGCACGAACAGACACACCCTCACCATGACAGGAGCAACCGGCGATGGCGAGTCATCCGAAGGTTCATATCGAAGAAGCGATTCTCGAACGCTTGCGGCCGGTCTGCCTGGAGTTGCCCGAGGCGGTCGAGGCGGAAGCGTTTGGCGCACCGACGTTCAAGATCCGTAACAAGAACTTTGCCATGCTCTCACGTGGAGATGGCCGGCCCGCCGTCTGGTGCAAGGCCGCACGCGAAGCCCAGCAGGCACTCATTCAATCCGAACCGGATCGCTACTTCGCGCCGCCATATGTCGGGCCGAAAGGCTGGGTTGCGGCCTGGCTGGATGAGGATGCCGGCCCCGACTGGGACGAGATCGAAGAGATCATCATTGAAAGCTACTGTCTGATTGCTCCGAAGAAGCTGGTCAAACTGATCGAGGACTAACCGGCAGCGTTGCCGGTATCCGGAATGCCGGTCAGACATTCGGAAACGATCCCGATCAATTGAGGAATCTGGAATGGCTTGCTGATGTAGGAGCAAGCTTGAATGTCAGTAGCAAACTGCTTGCCGCCCTCGGAACCACTGATGACGATAATCGGCGTGTCAAAGCCACGAGCACGCAGCTCACGGGCAAATTCCGGCCCGCTGAGCTGGGGCATTGCCTTGTCCAGCAAAATCAGCATCGGCGGGTTCTGTTCCACCACACGCAAGGCACTCGAACCATCAGCTGCCGTCACGACCTGATGTCCTTCCATGGACAGCGACGCAGCAACCAGTGAGCGCATACCCGGATCATCATCAACTACAAGAATGGACGCCATTGCCATACGGCCTTCTCTCCCGGCGGCTGGGACACGTTCTTCTCTACTGACTCTATCAGGTCTCTGTGGGTCATCAGTGGGTCAAAAGTTCCAGTTCATCTATATCTTGATTCTTTGGGTCTCCTCAGGCTTTCGGCTCTCGGAGTGGTTACAATGCACTACGGTCTCCACTTGACAATTTATGGCTATCGAACACCGGGGGAACAGGTTGGCGCGCGACATTCCAAACCAGCAAAACGCACGGGACTCCGCCCTCCCGGGTGTCGGGTTGCGCCCGGACGCCCGCACCCTGCTCCCCGCTCATATCCTCGAATCATCAGCAGCAGCGGTCTTCGCGCTCGACTTTGATGGCGTCGTCCTCTTCTGGAATCCGGCGGCGGCCAGCTTGTATGGCTGGGCTGCCGAAGAGGTCGTTGGCCGGAGTACCTTCGATCTGATGCCCGGTGCCCCGGAAACAGAACGTACCCGGCAAACGCTTGCCGAGATGCGTGACCGGGAATCCTGGACGCAGGAAATCGACATCGTCCGCAAGGATGGCAGCACCTTCTCCGGTGAAGTCACCCTCTCCCGGCTACAGGATGACCGTGGCAACATGATCGGAGTCGTCGGTGTTACCTCGGATATCACCAACCGGCGCCGGGCCGAACAACGGCTGACGATCCTCTATACCGTTACCCGGCTGCTCTCGGAAGCCCAGGACGTTCCATCCGTTGCCGAGGACATTCTCATGGCGATCTGCCAGGAGATCAGGTGGGACTGGGGCGCGCTCTGGCTGACCGACGATGAAAGCAACACCCTCTATTGTGTGGCGATCTGGGACGGCAATGAGGGCCTCTTTTCCGACTTCTCCAGTGTCGCCGAAGTCTTCCGCTATCCACTCGGCGGCGGTCTGCCCGGGGGAGCCTGGCAGTCTGGCAACCCGGACTGGATAGCCGATATCACCAATGAACACCGGATGATCCGGCGGGATGCCGCATTGAAGTCTGGTATCTCGAGCGCCATGGAGGTACCTGTCCGGTTCGGATTGCGCCAGGTTCGTGGCGTCATTGAGTTGATGAGCCGTGCCAAAGTCGAGCCAGACGACCAGGTGCTTGAAATGGTCTCGGCAGCAGCACGCCAGCTTGGTCTCTTTCTGGAGCGTCAGCGGGTGGCCGATTCGTTGCAGCAGCACGAATCCCGGATGCGCCAGCTGGAGGAATCCGAACTGATCGGCATCATCCGGGCCTATCTCGATGGGGCCATCGTCGAGGCCAACGATGCATTCCTCGCGATGACCGGTTACAGCCGGGACGATCTCGCCACCGGTCTGCGGCTCGACGACCTGACCCCGCCGGAATGGCGCGAGGTCGCCCGGGAGATCAACACCAACCTGCTCACCACCGGCCGCAGCCCGCAACGGGAGAAAGAACTCCTGCGAAAGGATGGATCTCGAGTATCCATTCTGCTCGGGGCAACGATGCTCGACCCCGCTCGCAAGGATATTGCCGCCTTTGTCCTGGATATCACCGCCCGCAAACAGGCCGAACGCGAACGTGAAGAGGGCTTGCAGCGTGAGCGCACAGCCCGGCTCGCTGCTGAAGAGTCCCAACGCCGTCTCTTCCTGCTGGCGGAAGCCGGGGAACTGCTCTCGTCGTCGCTCGATACCGACCACACACTGGACCAGCTGGCACATCTGGTGGTGCCGCAAGTAGCGGATTGGTGCGCGGTCACGATTGTTGATAGCGACACCAGCACCCGGCAGATTGTCGTTGCCCATGCCGACCCGGAAATGGCCGGTTGGGCCGGGCGCTTCCACGACCATCTGCAACAAACCGCGAGCGACCTCTTCGGTCTCTCCCAGGTGTTGGCCACCGGCACAACCCGGGTCTATCAGGACATTCCCCCGGAAAGGCTGGAAGCCGCTCCGTTGGACCCCACATCCCGCCGGTTTGTACTGGAAGCCGGGGTAAGCTCCGTCGTCATCGTGCCGGTCGTTGCTCGTGGCGAGATTGTCGGCGCAATGTCATTCGTCCGGACCGGACCTGAAACGCAGTATGCCGATGCCGATCTCACCCTGATCGGGGATATTGCCTACCGGGCGGCGCTGGCAATCGAAAACGCACGGCTCTATGAAGGTACCCAGCGCCACGCCGACCATCTGGACGCTATTGCCGAGATTTCCAATGTGTTCGCAGAAGCAAGTCACGATGCCCAGAAGGTTGTCGAGAGCCTCGCGCGGGAGATGGTGGAACACATCGGAGATTGGGCCGTGGTCCGGCTGCCTTCGGAAGATGGCATTTGGCTGAATCCTGTTGCCATCCACCACCCGGATCCGGAAGCCGCAAAATTCCTCGATACGATGTTCCGCGAGGCCCCCTTGCGGTTTACCGAGGGGATGACCGGCAGGGTCGCCGCTTCCGGCGAAGCACTGATGATCCCGGGCATTGGGCCGGAACGATTGCAAAAGATCATCAAACCGGAATACAGACCCTGGATCGAGCACCAGCCAATGTATTCCATCCTGATCGTGCCAATGCGTCGCAAAATGCAGGTCATCGGCACAATCGCCCTCTTCCGGGGCCGGCCCGGCATGCCCTACACCATCGAGG
>CAZRNC010000354.1:0-3627 GCA_964601285.1 uncultured Thermomicrobiales bacterium
GATCACCCCTCGAGCCAGGCGTTCGAGAACTCAGGTTGCATCTCGGTCGGGCCGATATCCTGCAGGTTCGAAGCGTAGAAGTTCACCCTCAATGTGTTGCCAATCTTCAGGCGCGGAACGTCTTCATAGAATTGCTGTTGTACCTGCTCCCATAGCTCAAAGCGAACCTCGATGTCGGATTCGGTGAGCATATCGGCCAGCATCTGGTCTTTCTCTTCCTCACACCACCAACCGGTGGCGTTGCAGGAGAGGTTACGCATGGACGGGTCCGGCCGGAAGCTTGCCCAGGCGGTGTAAATCTCCCAGGTGTCTTCCTCGTTGCGCAGGTCGCTGAGGCTTGCGCCATCCATCACCTGGAGATCGACGTTGAAGCCGGCCGCTTCCATCTGCTGGGCCATGGTGACGGTGGCGTTGTATTCCTGCTGAATTTCCTGGGTGACAAGAATCCGGATTGGTTCGCCATCGTAGCCAGCTTCGTCCAGCAGTTCGCGGGCCTGGTCTGGATCGTTGACGTTGAAATACTCGATGCCGGCGTCGGTGTACCAGAATGGCGCGCCGGGCACGAGTTCGGGGGTCAGTTCGTAGAAGCCTTCGCCGACTGACGCCTGCATGATCGCCTCGTGGTCGAGACAGATCTGCACCGCCCGGCGAATCTGGTGGTTTTCCAGCACAGGCGAGCGCATGTTGAGGACGATGTTGATCCATGCATCCGCCGGCAGCGTTTCGACAGCCACGTTGTCGGCGCTTTCCATCGTTGGCAGGTGGTCCGGGCTGAGTGTTTCGACGTAGTGATAATCGCCGGCGAGCAGGCCTGCCACCCGGGACGCTTCGGCCGGCACCGGGACGAACTCGATTTCACGGGCAAGCTGGAGCTTCTGGCCGGCATACCCATCGGGAGGGCCGGCTGGCTGGGCGTAATCGTCGAACCGCTCCAGCAGGATGTGCTGGTCAGGGTTCCACTCAACGAAGCTGTAGGGGCCGGTGCCGATGAATTCTGCCAGTTCACTCTCGGTCGAGTTGGCCAGCACCGACGCCGGATAGATCGCGCAACCCTGCAGCTGGCGGGCAAGGGTCATGGCCAGCGTGCCGAAGGGTTCGCTCAGGTGGAACTCAACGGTCAGCGGATCGACCTCGACAAGTTCATCCAGCACACCCATCAGGCTGCGGCCGAGGCCGGAGACTGCGCCCCAGCGTTCGACCGAGGCGATGACATCGGTTGCCGTGAGGATATCTCCATTATGGAAGGGGACGTTGGAGCGCAGGATGATCGTGTTGACCAGCCCGTCGTCGCTGACTTCGAGTGCTTCGGCCAGCAGCGGTACCGGGCGGTACTCGGCATCCCAGGTGAAGAGCGTTTCGTAGATATGGCTGCCGACCAGGACGACGATTGAGTCGGATGTCTGGATGATGTCCAGGTTCGGTGGGTCGCCGGTCAGGGCGACGCGGAGGCGCTGCTCGCGGCGTGGGTCGTCCTGGAATCTGGTGGGCGTTGGTTCCGCCTCGTCCTCGGTGGGTTCCTGTTCAGTGGCTTCGGTGGTGGTCGAGTCTGGCTGTGCGGCTGGTTGGGTTGCGGTTGGTTCGTCTTCCTCGTCGCCGCAGGCAGCGATCAGCGCCGAGATTGCCGGCAGGCTCAGGGCCAGCGCGGTGGAGCGTTTGATCAAGGTTCTTCTATCTATAGGCAGTCGTGACCATGCTTCGTGCATGTGGTGTCTCCTCACCGAGACCAAGTATCTACGAGTCACTGGCAACGTTGCTTGCCAGTGGGCGATTGTAGAGCAGATTGGGAATTCGCTCAAATTGATTGGCTAAAGGCAATCATGGAGTTGAGCAATGACGAGTGCTGTGTTATAGCTGACGCTGACAGAAACCCATGTGCGGTTGTAAGCAAGTGGTTCCGGTGAAAAACCGGGGCGTCAGGTGGTGGGCGCACGCGTCCGTTCACCAAGGAGTGTCGATGCGTTCTTCATCCTCCGCCCGCCGGCGCCGGCTTTTTGCTGTGCTCGCGACCTTTTCGCTACTGCTGGCACTGTTCGCTCCGCTAATGCCGGCGCAATTTGCGTTGGCGCAGATTGCGCCAGATGAGGGTCTTTGCACAGTCACCTCTGACGGCGACTCTGGCGATGGAACGTTGCGTCAGGCGGTTGGGAACATTGATTGCGAAGAGATCGTTTTCGCCGCGAGCATCGCTGACATCGTACTTACATCCGACCAGTTGCCGGCCATCGAAAGACAACTGGAGATTCGCGGCCCGGAAGGCGGAAACGTCACGATCCGTCGGAGTGATGTAGATGGGACGGACGCCTTCCGGATCTTCAGAATCGATGCCGGCGGTGACGTTACGCTTGCGAACCTGACGATCAGCAATGGCCTGTCTCCTGAGATGGGCTTCTCTACTGATCACGGTGGGGGCATTCTTAACCTGGGTAAGCTCCTGATCATCAACAGTGCGATCTCCGGAAACAATGCCTCCGTGGCTGGAGGTATTCGAAATCTCGATGGCGCAGCGGAACTCACCATTGTCAACAGCACCATTTCCGGAAACGACGCAGATAGCATGTTTGGCGGTGGCGGCGGTATCTACAACACCGGCGGCGGTCAGGTGACGATCACCGGCAGCACACTCTCCGGCAACACGACAACAGGTGATGGCGGCGCTGTTTACAGCACGGGCCCGGGTCCGGTTATGGTCACGAACAGCACGATATCCAACAATAGTGCAGGTACCGGTGGCGGTGGGATTTTCAGCACCGGCAACGGCAGCGCCGTTGAGGTTGTCAGCAGCACGATAGTCGCGAACGCCACTGGCGGTGTCCATGCCTTCAACAGCGCCATCATCACATTGACGGCAACCATTGTTACTGGCTCGAATCCGAGCACGCTCTGTACTGCTGCAAGCGGTGGATCCAACACTGGAACCAACAACGTAGCTCTCACCGGTAGTTCCTGTCCGATTGCTTCTGGTTCTGGTTCCGATTTGTTCCTGGGTCCCCTGGCCTACAACGGCGGACCGACGCAGACACATTTGCCGCTGGTCGGGTCGCCGGCGATCGGCGGGATAGTAGATTGCCAAGACCTCATCGAGAATGAAGTACTGCCGGATATCGACCAGCGTGGTGTCGAACGGCCACAGGGCGGGACTGCCTGTGACGTCGGGGCAGTCGAGGTCCATGATCCGGCGGAGAACGAGACCTGGGTCGTGACGAATCTCAACGACGATGGACCAGGCTCGCTGCGCCGGACGGTAAACCACTCGCTGCCGGGTGCGACGATTACCTTTGATATGGAAGCCGGTATCGTCGAGCCATACGCCATTCAACTCACCAGTGGGCAACTGGAGATCAACAAGCAGTTGACGATCCAGGGGCCGAATGCTGATGGAACGCCGATCGAGGTCCGTGGCAACAACCATGTGACTGGAAACGTCTCGCTGCCGAGCTTCCGGGTTCTGGAAGTCGGGTCCAGTGGAGTGGTTCATCTTAGCGGGTTGACGATCAGTGGCGGCCGGGTTGATGAACCAGTTCAGGCGGACTCGAACGGCGGCGGTATCGCCAATTTTGGCGGCTCACTAACCATCACCAACAGCGTCATTTCCGGCAACTATGCCCCCTGGGATGGTGGCGGTGTCTA
>CAZRNC010000355.1:0-3589 GCA_964601285.1 uncultured Thermomicrobiales bacterium
GGCGGATTCAGCGGCGGCTCACCGTTTGGCGACCTCTTCGAGTCCTTCTTCGGTGGTGGATTCTCCCGCCAAGGCGGCCGTCAGCGGGCAACGCCAAAGGGCAACGATGTCCGGGTCCATCTCGACCTGAGCTTCGAGGAAGCGGTCTTTGGCGTCGAGCGCGAGGTGAAAGTCACCCGCTTCGAGCCTTGCGACGACTGCAACGGAACGAAAATGCAGGGTGGCAAGCAACCACCGACCTGCACCCAGTGTGGCGGCTCCGGCGAGACGCGCCGTGTCCAGAACACCATCCTCGGGCAGATCATGACCTCTGCTCCATGCGACCGGTGTGGTGGCGAGGGCGTGATGATCGACGATCCCTGCACCACCTGTCGCGGCCGTGGCCGGGTGTCGAAGTCGCGGATGATTGATGTCAAGGTGCCGGCTGGCGTGGACGAGCAGTCCACCCTGCGGGTTGCCGCCCAGGGCGAGCAGGTGCGGGCAGGAGTCCCCGGCGACCTGTTTGTGCAGCTACGGATCAAGAAGCACGAGCAGCTTGGCCGGACCGGCAAGCACATCCTATTCGACCTGCCGGTGAACGTTGCCCAGGCGGCGCTCGGCGCTGAGATCGAGATCCCGACCGTCGACGGCAACGTCATGTTCACCGTCCCATCCGGAACCCAACCGAACCAGCAGTTCCGCCTGCGCGGCAAGGGTGTCCCCGACCTGCGTGGCGGCGCCCGTGGCGATCAGCTCGTGACCATCCACGTCGTCATCCCGACCGAACTATCCGGCGACGAGCGCGAACTCTTCGAAGCCCTGAACGGGTCGTTGGGTCAAGCCGCCATGCCCGGCAAGGGGTTCTTCGCCAAGGTGAAGGATGCGCTGGGGGTGTAGGCGCTCGGACCTAGTCTGCGCGGACCAGGATGACGGCGGTTTCATCTTCAAACCAAGTGTCCCATCCTGGTTCGCGTGCCAACTCCACCACCATCGGCCAGTTTGCCGGCATGATAACGACGTCGATCTCTCGCCGGTCCAGCGTATCGCGCCATCCAGATTGAAGGGTGATTGTCTGGATGTACTCTCGTGTCAGCGCCTCGCCATAGAAGGCGGTCTGGGCATCGATGAAGACGAGTTGTTCGGGCCAGGCGTGGATGATGTATCCGCCCCACACGAACTCATTGAACATCGTCCCTTGCAGGTTGTTTTCCCGTGCATGCTGAACCGCTGCCACTGGAAAGACGTCATTGCTGAACGCTTGAGTTATCGGCAATCTCTCGGTGCCGTTGGCAGCAATCCAGAATATTGTCGCTATTCCAACGATTGACCACAGTCCCGGTGCCGAAAGGTGTGGTGTTACCGGTCGATGAACGATGCCGATCCTGGACAGCAAGCGCCGCAAAAACGAATCGATATGAATCACGAAGAGCGGGATTGCTGTGACAGCGAACAGCGGGAAGTTTCTGATGGCGTGCATTGCGAAAGCGACCGTTGCAATGATGACAAGCAGCTGTGGGAACGACGGACGAGTTCGTAGCAACGCAAATGCCGTGAACATTAGCAGCACTATTGCCAGGAGAATCTGGGGGCCAGTCTCCTGGAAGTTTGGAGAGGAAAAATCAGCGGTGATGCTGAGAATATAGGTCTCGTTCAGGTAGGTGATAACGTGGGTATGCAGATCGATGCCGAACGGATTGATCAGGCTGCCCAATACTGCGAACAAGAGCATCTGGAACCGATGTATCGTATGTGACAACCATTCCTCGGAGCGCCCGGTTGTAAGCCATTCCAGTCCGCTGCCAAATGCGTACAGGCCGATTAGTGCCAGACCCCATAGGAATGCGCCATGCAGGTTTGCCCAAACCATGAATACTGGAAGCATGATCCACGGACGCGTGGGCCGTTCACGTTCGAGGATCCCGAGGACGATCGCTGCACCCAGTGCTGAAATCAGATGCGGTCGCGGGAGCCAATGCACCATCGCGATGGTCACGCCTGCTCCCAGCGCCAAAACCATCAGGATCGGATGGACACCTTTGCGGTGCATGAGTAGCGCCACCGTGGCATAGGTCGCGCCAATGATCAATCCTGCGAACGCAACAACACCCGGCAACCCGGCAAGGCGGTAGGCGAAGGCATACAGGACTTCACTGCCCCATTCGAACGCAAGAAACGACTCTCCGTGCTTTGTATGGGATAGCTCATCGATTATTGGGAGTGTTCGATCCGCAATGATGATCTCTCCAACACGCAAGTGACGAGGCATGTCTCCGTCGGAGTTGATCAGGCGGTCGGATGCGTATACGAGGATGGTCAACCCGACCAGAAGCATGACGACATCGAAGATCGAAGGAGCGATCAACCTTCGAACCTTGAGTGGCGCTGTCTCGGCTCTTGAGTGCGTCGAGAGTTCAACTGGTTGGCTGCGTTGGGCGAGCAATGTCATCGACTTTCGTTTGCTGCGACGTGATACGGGCTTCGTTGAACTGATTGTATGAACGTGCAGCGTGCGCACTATCGCCGATAGGTACGGATCATGGTTTGCTGGCTGGCGCAGTTGCAGACACGAAAAAAGACATTGAGCGCCATACGGCGCTCAATGCTGACGTTCAGGTCATATTAGTGCAGAAATTATAGACCGCGTTGGAGTACCGTTGCGATCCTAGTCGGTATTGCCAGCCCACGGAACCTGGTACAAGTCAGGGATCGAGAGGCCGAGAGCCAGGAGAACCCCGGCACATACCAGTGTGACGAGTGCAATGATGAGCGCGTACTCAACAAGTCCTTGTCCCGACAGTTCCTCTCTGGTCATATGTGGGACCTTCAATCTTTCCGGTACGACTTTGCTGAAAACGGGGTGCATCTGTGCGATGAACCCCGTTTTCATCTTGGAAATTGCTAACGTTGCAGGTTAGCGATGTGTGGTTGGGCTACTCGCCGCCGCCGCCGCCCTCGGTGCTGCCGCCAAGGTTGCCAACGATGCTGTTCAGCGTGTCGCGGACGCCGCCACCAAGTGCGATCAGGGCGACAACACAGACAACTGCGATCAGCGAGATGATCAGACCGTACTCCACCAGTCCCTGGCCCTCTTCGTTGTCTTCGATGTGGGCAGACATCCAGTGAAAGAAGTAGTTTCCCCAAGCCATCTTTGTGGCTCCCTTCCTGTGCGCGCTCGTTATTATTTGCCGGCGCGCTACTAGTGCGTTACATGGTCCGAAAATGATGTGAGAGGCCGCCGGACCACTTCGGTTCTCTCGCGTCTGCCGGTTGATTACCTCCGGCTGACAGTTACTACTTTACGGGCGGGCATGGGGTTTTGTAATGAGTCAAAAGCCACCTTGGCGCATGCACGCAAGTACTATGGGTTCGGTACTTGCAGGTAGCCGGAATCGCCGGTGAGTTCGATAAACGGATGTTGATGTGGCCCTTCCAGGTTTATTCGCGGAAGAGCGATTTGCATTCGCCCAGCACCAACTAACTCCGGTTTTGGCTTGGACATGCCGGTTTATCCGTCATCCTGAGCGAAGTCGAAGGATCTCGAGCCATGAGATTTGCCTTCACGTGGAAAGTTGCGAGGCTCGAGGTCCTTCGACTTCGCTCAGGATGACAA
>CAZRNC010000356.1:0-2175 GCA_964601285.1 uncultured Thermomicrobiales bacterium
TGACGTCATCGGGAAATCCCGTGGGTCGAGATCCCTCGACTTCGCTCGGGATGACGATTCAGGATGCTGTTGCGCCGCCGTCGACGACCAGCGTGGAGCCGGTCATGAAGCTGGAGTCGTCCGAGGCCAGGAAGAGTGCGGAGCGAGCGATTTCGGACGGCAGGCCGACCCTGCCGAGCGCGATTTCGTCAACGATCATCTGCTCGTAGCCGGCCGGGTCATCGTGGTTGACGATCGAGCGGCGCAGCATTGGTGTGTCAACCGCTCCGGGACAGATGACATTGACGCGGATGCGGTCGGGACCGCAGTCGAGTGCCATGGAACGTGCCATGCCGATCAGTCCGGCTTTCGATGCCGTGTAGGCGAAGTTCCGCCGGGAGCCAACCAACGCCAGTTCCGACGCAGTGAAGATGATCGAGCCACCGCCGGCAGCACGTAGATGGGGGATGGCATAGCGGGCGCAGAGGTAGCCGCCGGCCAGGTTGACCGCCAGCACGTGCTGGAACAGTTCGGGTGTCATCTCTTCGGCAGAGCCTTTGCCGCCGATCCCGGCGTTCGAGAACAGAATGTCCAACCGCCCGAACTCATCAGCGACGGCATTGACGAATGCTTCAACCTGGTCAGGGTCGCTGACATCAGCCGGCATGCCGAGCACCCGGCCCCCGGCGTCGCGGATCTCTTCGGCAATCGTTTCGATACCTGCGCCAACCAGGTCGCAGATTCCGACTGCGGCACCTTCGGCAGCGAAGAGGTGCGCGCTGGCAGCGCCGATGCCGGACGCTGCACCGGTCACGATTGCCACTTTGCCTGCCAGTCGATCTCCCATCAGTCCTGCACCTTCCCGGTTAGCTCGCGGGCGCTTTCCAGTTCCATCTCGGCCAGCAGTTGCACGCGTCGCTGGAAATGGGGTTCCGGACTCATCGTTGCGGCCAGGAACGTCTCCAGCAAGTCGAGAGCTAGCCGGTCGCCGACAATCTGCGCCCCGAGACAGATGACGTTGGCATCGTCGTGTTCGACTGACTGATGGGCTGAATACACATCGTGGCAAAGGGCCGCCCGGATGCCGGGGATCTTGTTGGCGGCCATGCTGGCCCCGATGCCGGACCCGCAGACCAGCACGCCGCGCTCGAACTCGTTGTTGCGTACCGGGTCGCACACCATGCGCGTGATTACCGGAAAGTCGACTGGATCGGTGCTGTGGGTGCCGGCATCAACAACGTCGTGGCCCCACTCCCGCAGGGCCTGGACGACGGTGCTTTTCAGGGGAAACCCGGCATGGTCCGCGCCGACGACAATCCGCAATGGTGTTACTCCTTCGCCGGATGGCAGTTATCGCTCGTCCAGAGTGAGCGAGAGACTGTTCATGCAGTAGCGCATGCCGCCGGCCTCGCGTGGGCCGTCCGGGAAAACATGGCCAAGGTGCGATTCGCAGCGGGCGCAGCGCACTTCGACGCGCACCATGCCGTGCGACCGGTCCTGGATGTAGGTTGTCGCGCCGGGCAAGGCTTCGGTGAAGCTGGGCCAGCCGCAACCGGAGTGGTACTTGGTGTTGCTGTCGAACAGCAGGTTGCCACAGCCCCTGCAGCGATATTCGCCATCGGCCTCGGTATCAACGTATTCGTTGACGAATGGCCGTTCGGTGCCGGCCTGGCGGAGCACGTGATACTCCTCGTCGGTCAGGATTTGACGCCACTCCTCTTCAGTGGTCGGGAGCGACTTGAGCTTGCCGTCGTCGCTGGCTTCGGCAGAAACCGGAAGCGAGCAGCTGACACCGGTTCCTTCCAGCCCGCAATAACCCCACGGCACCTTGTGGAGATACTGCTGGTGATACTCCTCAGCGTAGTAGAACGGACCGGTCCGGGCGACTTCGGTGGTGATTTCCGGGAAGCCGGCGCGTTGCAGTTCCTTGTTGTAGTTGTCGCGAATGGTGCGGGCAGTTGCTTCCTGCTCCTCGCTGGTGACATAGATCGCCGAGCGATACTGGGTGCCGACATCGTTGCCCTGGCGCATACCCTGGGTGGGATTGTGCTCCTGGAAGAAGGTTTGCAGCAACTGCTCGTAGCTGATGGTCTCCGGATCGAAGGCGACCAGCACGACCTCGGTGTGTCCGGTCTTGCCGGAGCAGACTTCCTCGTAGGTCGGGTAGGGCGTGAATCCGCCGGCGTAGCCTGCGGC
>CAZRNC010000356.1:2185-3546 GCA_964601285.1 uncultured Thermomicrobiales bacterium
AACAGACGCTCGGCGCCCCAGAAGCAGCCAAGGCCGAAGATGGCGACTTCCATCTGCTCCGGGAATGGTGGCTGGATCGGTGTATTCAGCACAGCATGGGTGGCGGGAATCGGGAACGGTGATTCGTTACGTCCCGGCAATGCCTGGTCGGCAGCTACCATCTGGCTTTTTGATCGACTGAATATCATGCTGCCTCGCTTTCATATGAGTGACAAGGAAGTCGGAACCATCACAATACATAACGATAACGGGTTGCAGATATTCCAGACCGTGCAACCTGCCTACCTGATCAGGATACCGCATCTCCGGTTTGACGCGGGACGGTGAATCCGGTATTCTTCCCGCAGATCAAGTAACCATCAAGAGAGGATTCACTGGTGTCAAAGACATTCACGCTGGACGAGTATCGAGAGTCGCTGTTCTTGCTGTTGAAGGAAGGATTTGAAAGCGTCCACGGCATTTTTCTGGACAAGGGCACCTCACTCTTCGAGACGCTGGAAGGGATATCAGCCGAGACCGCTTCGCGGCCGGTTTCCGACACCTGTTCCAGCATTGCAGCGCAGGTGATCCATACCCGCTTCTACGTCGACCTGATGAACGAGATTGCCCAGACTGGCGAGCAACCCGAGACTGATTGGGACGCGACCTGGGCCGTGACCAGCGTCACCGAACAGGAGTGGGACGACCTGCGTGCCGGCTTGCAGGAGAGTTATCGCTCGCTGCTGGCTACGCTTTCGACGGATGCGCCATGGGACAACGAATTCGCGATCGGCGGCTCGATGGCCATCATCGTTCACTCCGCCTACCACCTCGGCGAAATCCGGCAGGCGCTCTGCACGGTTGGTCGAGACTAAGGACAGGTGCGCCGGTGCTAGGTGTTCCGACTGTTTCCGGATCGTCGTACTTCCGCGGAGAGAACGGCGTTTAGACTGTCATCTTGAGCAATCTGACCAGTGTATCGTGCCGTGTGTCCATGTACTTTCGTAGGGGCGTCTTGCATACGCCCGTCTGGCCCCCGAGGCGTCAAACCGGGCGTATGCAAGACGCCCCTACGAAAACGAACCAAACTCTCGCATGACGCGATACGCTGGTCGAACTACTGGGCTTGTCGAAGGATCTCGATCCACGAAATGGGCATGGACCAGGCAAGCTGCATGGAAAGAGATCCTTCGACAAGCTCAGGATGATAGGTAAACCGGCATGTACAAGCCCAAACCGGAATGAGTTGGAGCCCTCGGACGCACGCAATGCGCCCCTGCCCTTGCCGAAGTCCTATGCTACGCTGTCGCCGTTGACCGTCAGAATGAGGGAACTGAGGGAGATTCGGTGAGGTTCTTTGTTGGTGGCATCAATCACGAAAC
>CAZRNC010000357.1:0-3534 GCA_964601285.1 uncultured Thermomicrobiales bacterium
TCAATTTCGCCAGGGCGACGCGGACGGGTGGTCGCAGTCACGGCATAGTGGAAATCGGGATAAATCTCGCGCATCCGCTCGATCACGGCATCCTTGCCGACGCCCGATGGACCAGAGATAACGAACACCCGAGGGCGGCCGATCCGGCGCATTTGGTCGATCAGCTCGTCAGCACGATCGTTGAGAATATCGGCCCCAAGACCGTCGGTCACCTCTGCCTGCCCCTCACCACCACCAACCAAGCCCCATGTGATGCTACAATGACCGGTCGCATGCACGCCACCCCACCATGATCGGGAGACCTGTTTACTATGTACGACGCACTCACCATCGCCGCCATTGTTGACGAACTTGATAGCAAGCTGGTTGGTGCCCGCATCCAGCGGCTCTCCCATGCCGATCCGCTGACACTGGCGCTCGAACTCTACGCCGGCCGCAAGCGGCAGTGGCTCACGATCAGCGCCGATCACGAAAACGCACGCATACTCCTCGCCCCGAAAGGCGGAGAGCGCGACGCCGATCACGTCTCACCGTTGTTGCTCCTGCTACGCAAATATGCCCGTGGTGGCCAGATCCTCTCCGTCTCCCAACCGCGTCACGAACGCATCATCCGCATCTCGATCGGTAAGGCAGATTCCACCGGTGATGAAGACGAAGCGGACGAGATGGAACCGGAAATCATCTATTCCGAATTGATCGTGGAGCTCATGGGGCGCCGCTCGAACATCATGCTGCTCGACGAGGATGGCCGTATCCACGACGCCATCAAGCGCGTACCAACCACGATGAGCAGAGTCCGTCCGATCCTGCCGGGCAAGCCCTACGTCGTGCCACCGCCTCAGACCAAACAGGACCCTCTGGCTGCGACCGCTGCATCTGTCCACACCGAGGCGACCGCTGCAAGTGGTGACCTCGACCGGTGGCTGGTCAGCAACTATCTGGGTATGAGCCCGCTGCTGGCACGGGAGATCGAGTTCCGGGCGGATGTCGAACTGGAGAACGGCGTGAGCGAATTGCTCACCGACGGCGCTACCCGGCTGGCATCGGCCATCCACGAGGTCTTCCAGCCGGTCACAACCGGCCAGTGGTCACCGCACCTCTACGAATTCGAGGATGGCGGTGCAGAGTTCTCCGCTATCGAGATGCTCTCGTTCGCCGACCGTGACGACGTCACCGCAACAGCGACAGACTCCGTGCTGGATGCTGCCTGGCGTGCCTGGCAATTCGGGCCGGCCACAATGCCTGGACGGGGAGACCGTCATGCTGCCAGACGAGAACGTCTGCTCGACGAGATCGACAGCGCCCGCGACCGGGTCCGCCAACGTCTCCACTCGCTCCAGGAGCAAGGGTCACGTGCTGACGACGCCGAGCAGCTGCGTGAATCCGGTGACATGATCTACGCCTACTTGTGGATGATTCAGCCCGGCATGAGCGAACTGGTGACGCCTGAGGGCATGTCGATCAAGCTCGACCCAACCTTGAGCGCCAACGAGAACGCCCAGGAGTACTTCGAACGCTATCGAAAGTCACAATCCGCCGGTCAGCAAGTGCCGGAAATGATCGAAGCCACCAGCCGGCAGCTGGGTTATCTCGACCAGTTGCGCTCGATGGTCGGCATGGCCGGCAGCTACGACGAAATCGAAGCTGCCCGTCTGGAATGGATCGACTTTGTTGAATCTACCCCCGGCATCACCCGTGCCACACGTAACCGGGGCGCTCGTCCAGCGGCATCTGCCCGTCGTCCCCGTCAGTATCGTGACGCCGCAGGGCTAACGCTGGTCCTGGGCCGCACCGGCCAGCAGAACGACGCCGTAACCTTCGACATTGCCTCGCCAGACGACCTCTGGCTCCACGCCCGCGACGTCCCAGGCTCGCACGTCATCCTGCGCACCAGTGGTTCCGAACCCACACCGGAAAGCCTCGAAACCGCCGCCCGCCTGGCAGCCTGGTACAGCGATGCCCGCAACTCCACCACCGTCCCGGTCGACATCACCGCCCGCCGCCACGTCCGCAAACTCAAAGGTGCCGGCCCCGGCATGGTCACCTATCGCAACGAGACCACAATGCAGGTCCACCCGGCATCCGAGGAAGATCTGGGATTGACGACGCCGTAACCGGCACGATGCACGTACAATAGGCAATGCAACCTGTCGAACAACTTTTTGCGTAGGATTTTGCGTGTTCTACATGTCACGCTGGACGTTGGTTCTCAAGCGTATTCGCTTCGACAAGTGGAGCGTTGCAACTGGTTTTGCGACCATGCTTATGGCAACCACACTGCTGGTAGCCGGGCCGATGTTTTCCGAGCGGGTGTTGCTCGCCGGAGCCAGACAAACTCTGGTCGATGCTCCACCACCCGAAACCGCCCTCAGCATTTCTCTTTCAACCACGGCAGCGGGCGATCCTGACCTCGTCGACCAGCACATCACCTCGATCATCGTAGAGGCAGCAGGGGCATTGAACTCTAGCCTCGTGAGAACCGGCACGTCTCCTCCGTTTACCCTTCCCCAACTCGAGGATACGATCGGAAATGCGCTGACTCCGGTGGGTCTGTTCATGTTCCGCGACGACATTGACCACCACGTAACACTCATCGAGGGGACCTGGTTCGATCCGGTTGCAGGCGACGGTCCGCTCCAGGTCGTCATCTCTGAATCAACAGCCCATGTGCTCGGGCTATCTGCGGGACAACAGCTTGCACTGGAACCCAGACCGGCTGATGGCACGTCACTCACAATTGAAGTTCGCGGGGTGTTCCGGCTGAACGACCATTCCTCAAACTACTGGCTCGGTGACCCGTTGTGGGCTGAGGGATTTGTCACGGGTTCCAGCTTTGCGACATACGGACCGTTTGTTGTGCATCGTGATGCATTCTTCAGCACGGTCGCAACCCGTTCCCGGATTTCCTGGCTAGTCCAGCCGGAACTCGAATCAGTGTCGCTCAGCGACCTTCCGGAACTCCGTCGAAACACGATGAGCCTCGTATCCACGCTGGAATCGGACTCACTGATCGGACAGAACGTCACTGTCGAAACCCGGCTGCCGGCTATTCTCCGGGAGATCGATACAACGCAGATGACGACTCGCGTCAGCATTCTGACCATCGTCGGCCAACTGGCCATCGTCGCGGCATACGCGCTGTTCCTGATGACACGCCTGCAACTTGACCGGCGGCGTGAGGAACTGACCCTCCTGCGGGCACGCGGAACAAGCAATGGCCAGATCCTCCAGCAACTCCTGCGAGAGAACGTGGTGCTGGTTGTTCCAGTCATTGCACTCGCCCCCTGGGTTGCAGCAGCGTCCCTGAGCGCCTTCGCCAATCTCGGTCTGTTCGGCGGGGCGAGATTGACAGGGCTGGAAGCCCCCAACGGAGCAAACTACCTCCACGCCTGGCTTGCCGGAGTCGGAATCGTGATCTTTACGCTAGTCCCGGCAGCGTTCGGATTGCGCTCAACCGGAAACAGGACGCGCTCAGCGAGGTCAACACTCTGGCAGCGAGGACACATAGATCTGGTGCTGGTGGTGTTGGCTCTG